>JAOPXF010000407.1 GCA_025965295.1 Nocardioides sp. | reverse complement strand
AAGAGGGTCGACTTGCCCGCGTTGGGGAGTCCGACGATGCCGATGGTGAGTGCCACGGGCGGGGAGTCTACGGGCGCGGCGGGTCAGCCCGCGAAACGGCGCTTCCCGGCGTCCTCGACGCAGAGCGTGGCCCACGGCAGGGCCTCGAGCCGCCCCTCGCCGATCGGCTTGCCGCAGGCGTCGCAGACGCCGTACGTCGACTCGTCGAGCTTGGCCAGGGCCCGCTCGACGTCGACCATCGTGAGCTGCAGCTGGTCGTGGACGCCGACCTGCGAGAGCCGGTCGACCGCCATCGCCGTGCCCTCCCCCACCCGCTTGCCGAACGAGATCTCCCCGCGGTCACCGGGCAGGGTCTCGAGGTCGGCCATCTGCTCCTCGAGCTCGGCCTTCTTGGCGAGCAGCAGTGTGCGCGGGCGGGAGTCGGTGTCCATCCCGCCAGTCTCCTCCCCCTCACCAAGCCCCACCGTCACCGCCGGGGTGGGGGTGGAGGACGCCCCGCCGGCCCCGGGGGTGGCAGAGTTGGCGCATGTCGCCAGAGGAGACCGCGCGGTCCGTGTTCGCCGAGCTGCAGGCCGCCGTCGCGGCCCGCGACGGAGAGGGGGTGACCCGGCTGTTCCACGAGGACGCCGTCCTGATCGGGACGTCGGCGTACAACTCCGGGCCGGAGGCGGTGCACGCCTACCTCCGGCTGGTGGTCGAGCAGCCCGCGTCCCTGTCCTGGGACCTGGCCGAGGTCGACGTCTTCCTCGAGGACGGCGACCTGCTGGGCTTCGCGGCCCTCGGCGAGGTCGTGCTGGTCGAGGACGGGAACGAGGACCGGGCACCCTTCCGGCTCACCCTCGTCGCCCGGCGCACACCGGACGGCTGGCGCGTCCTGAGCTTCCACGGCTCGATCCCGAGCGTCCCGTGACCGCGCCGTACGACGTCGAGAGCGTCCGCGCCCAGTTCCCCGCCCTCGCCCTGGGCGTCGCCCACTTCGACGGCCCCGGGGGCTCGCAGACCCCGTCGGTGGTCGCCCGTGCCGTCGCCGACACGCTGACCGCCGGGCTCGCCAACCGCGGCAGCATCACCGAGGCGGAGCGCCGTGCCGAGGCCGTCACCGTCGGCGCCCGGCAGGCGCTGGCCGACCTGGTCGGCGCCGAGCCGGGCGGCGTCGTCTTCGGGCGCTCGACGACCCAGCTGACCTTCGACCTGGCCCGCACGCTCGCGAAGGACTGGGGCCCGGGCGACGAGGTCATCGTCACCCGCCTCGACCACGACGCCAACATCCGCCCCTGGGTGATCGCCGCCGAGGCCGTCGGCGCCACCGTGCGCTGGCTCGACTTCGACCCCGAGACCGCGGAGCTGGGCGACGTCGAGACCGTGCTCTCGACCCGCACCCGGCTGGTTGCCGTCACCGGCGCGTCCAACCTCTTCGGCACCCGGCCCGACGTCGCCGGCATCGCCGCGGCCGCCCACGAGGTCGGCGCGCTGGTGTACGTCGATGCCGTGCACCTGGCCGCGCACGCACCCGTCGACCTGGCCACCCTGGGGGCAGACTTCCTGGCCTGCTCGCCGTACAAGTTCTTCGGTCCGCACCTCGGCGCCGTCGCGGCGAGCCCGCGGCTGCTCGAGACGCTGCACCCCGACAAGCTGTTGCCGTCGACCGACGCGGTCCCCGAGCGGTTCGAGCTCGGCACGTTGCCCTACGAGATGCTCGCCGGCGTCAGCGCGGCCGTCGACTTCATCGCCGGACTCGCCTCGGATGCGAGCGACCGGCGCACCCGCGTGCTCGAGTCGATGGTCGCCGTCGAGCGGCACGAGGACGCGCTGCTGGAGCGGCTGGTCACCGGCCTCGCCTCGATCGAGGGCGTCACGCTGCACGGCCGCCCCGCGCGCCGCACGCCCACCGTGCTCTTCTCGGTCGCCGGCCGCACCGGCCGCGAGGTGCACGAGCGGCTCGCCGCCGAGGGCATCAACGCACCCGCCGGCAGCTTCTACGCCCTCGAGGCGTCCCGGTGGGCGGGGCTCGGCGACGAGGGGGCGGTACGGGTCGGGCTCGCGCCCTACACCTCGGCGGGAGACATCGAGCGGCTGCTGCTGGCGGTCAGCCAGAAGCTCACGCCGGTGTAGTAGGCGAGATAGAGCAGCGAGCCGCCCACCACGAGCCCGTTCGGGTCGGGCAGCTGCGCCGTGATCACGGCGAACGCGCCGAGCCAGAGCGTCGCCAGGGTCATGTTCAGCGTCCAGAGGGTGGCGGTGCGTGAGGGGTAGACGTACTTGATCGGCACGAAGACCAGGACCGCGAAGACGCCCAGCAGCACGGCGGTCGTCGTCGGGCCGAGCTCGAGCACGATGACGTAGAACGCCAGGACGTTCCAGTAGCTCGGGAAGCCCAGGAAGAAGTGGTCGTCGGTCTTCGCGTCGGTGCGGCAGAACTGGTAGCACGAGGCCACCAGCGGCACCGCGGCGCAGACCCCGCCGGCGACGCCGCCGGGCAGGTAGCCGTTGGCCCACAGCAGCACCATCGGCGCGAACGCGTAGGTCAGGTAGTCGACGATGTTGTCGAGCAGCGCCCCGTCGAAGCCGGGCACCACCGTCTTGACCTGGAAGTGCCGGGCCAGGAAGCCGTCGGTGCCGTCGACGACCATCGCCGCCAGGAAGAGCCACAGGACCGTCCGGGTCTCCCCCTGGTAGGAGAAGTGGACCATCAGCAGGGCCAGCACCGAGCCGGTCATCGTGTAGGCGTGGACGAGCCACCCCGCGATCCGTGCGGTCACGGCCGTGGTCTCCATGGGCGACACGCTACGGCCTAGGCTGGCCTGGTGCGCATCGCGACGTGGAACGTCAACTCGCTGAGATCCCGGATCGACCGGGTCGAGGCGCTGCTGGCGCGCCACGACCTCGACGTGCTGGCCCTCCAGGAGACCAAGGCCCGCGAGGACCAGCTCCCCCTGATGGGTCTCCAGTCGATGGGCTACGAGGTCGCGGCGGCGGGCACCAGCCAGTGGAACGGGGTCGCGATCATCAGCCGGGTGGGGCTCGAGGATGTCCAGGTCGGCTTCGCGGGGATGCCGGGCTTCGCCAAGGAGCCGGAAGGGCCGCTCGCCGCCGAGGCGCGGGCGATCGGCGCGACGTGCGGCGGCGTACGTCTCTGGTCCCTCTACGTGCCCAACGGGCGCAAGGTCGACGACCCGCACTACCTCTACAAGCTCGAGTGGCTGGCCCGTCTCCGCGAGGCCGCGCAGGCCTGGAGCGGCGAGGACACCGCGCTCGTCGGTGACTGGAACATCGCCCCGCTCGACGAGGACGTCTTCGACATGGCGCAGTTCAAGACGTCCACGCACGTGACGCCCCGGGAGCGCGCCGCCTTCCAGGCCTTCCTCGACGACGGGTACGTCGACGTGGTGCGGCCGCACACGCCCGGACCGGAGGTCTACACCTACTGGGACTACTACCGGCAGCGCTTCGAGCGCAACCGCGGGCTCCGCATCGACTTCGTGCTCGGCTCCGCCTCGTTGGCCGCCCGGGTCAGCGGGGCCTTCATCGACCGTGACGAACGCGCCGGCACCGGCGCCTCCGACCACGCGCCGGTCGTCGTCGAGCTCTCATGACGATCTCCTCCCCCGTCACACTGCCCAGGGGCGCCGCCGTGCGCGACCGCCTGCGCTGGCTGGACCCGTGGACCGGCGTCGTCTGCGCGGTGGCGCTCGTGACCTACCTGCTGCACGGCTTCGACGGCTACCTGAGCCGCGACCTGGGCGTCTACGCCTACGCCGGGGAGAAGGTGGCCGACGGGGTGCCGCCGTACGTCGGCATCCTGAACCGCGCCGGGCCGCTCGCGCACCTGATCCCGGGGATCGGCGCGTTCGCCGCGCGGGCGGTCGGCATCGACGAGCTCTTCGGCATGCGGTTGCTCTTCACGCTGATCTCGGTCGCGGCGGTCGGGGTGACCTACCGGCTGGGACGCGACGTGTTCCGCTCCCAGCTGGCCGGGCTCGGCGCCGCGGCCGCCCTGCTCTGCTCCCACGGCTTCGTCACCTACGCGACGTACGGCCCGCGCGAGAAGACCGCGATGGTGCTCTTCCTGCTCTGTGCGCTGCTCGCCACGACCCACCAGCGCTGGGTCGTTGCCGGCGCCTTCATCGCCCTGGGCACCCTCACCTGGCAGCCCGTCTTCCTCGCCGCCATCGCCGGTGCCGTGGTCGCGCTGCTCCTCGGCGTGCGCACGGGACGGCTGCGGGCGCTGGGCGAGCTGGTCGTGGGCGGGCTGGTCCCGACCGCGATCACGGTGGGGTGGTACGCCGCGATCGGGCACCTGCAGGTCTTCCTCGACGACTTCCTGCTCATCAACGCCCGCTACACCGAGCAGATCTCCCCGCTGGACTACCCGGGCTGGATCTGGGAGATCCTGGTGCGGGGCTACGGCTGGTCCCTGTGGGTCTTCATCGTGGGCGCCCTCGCCGTGCTGGTGCTCGCGGTCCACGCCGCGATCACCCGGACGTGGCGCCGGGAGCCGGCCGACGCGGCCCTCGTGGGGGCGGGCGCGACGATCGTGGTGGGCTTCCTCTGGTCACTGCGGGCGTTCAACGGCTGGCCGGACGCGTTCGTCATGCTTCCCGCGGCGGCCCTCGGCATCGGCGGCCTGGTCGCCGCGTTCGGCCGGAGGTTCCCGGGCCGGACCACGGTCGTGCTCGCGCTGGCCTGGGTCCTGGCGGCGACCACGGCGACGGTCGTGTTCTCGGCCGGCACCCGCAACCACCAGCTGGACGAGCAGCGGGCCGACGTGGCCGCGGTGCTGAGCCTGCTCCCCGCGGACCCCACGGTGCTCTCCGTCGAGGCGCCGGAGCCCCTCGTCCTCGGCCACCTGACGAACCTGTCGCGCTTCCAGCTCTTCGGAAACGGCCTCGAGGAGTACCTCGAGGACACCTGGCCGGGCGGCAGCGCCGGGTACGGCCGGTGGGTGGCGGAGCGCCGACCGACGCTCATCGCCCTCGGCCGGGTGGACCCGCCCGAGTGGCTGGCGCCGGTCCTCCTGGAGTCCTATCGCAAGGTCGGTGTGTCGCCCGGCTGGAACTGGTACGTCAGCACGGACGTCGACCCAGACACGCGCGAGGCGCTCAAGGCGGCCCTCCGGGAGGATCTCTGACCTGTGCGAGGATCCCCGGCATGACGTCTCGACCCGGTGAGCAATCACCCGACCGTCGGCAGTTCCGCTACTCCGTCGTGATCCCGGTCTACAACAGCGAGCAGCTGGTCGGCACCACCGTCGACCGGGTCGTCGAGGTCTTCACCGAGCACGGTCTCGACCACGAGGTGATCCTCGTCAACGACGGCAGCACCGACGGCAGCTGGGACGTCATCGCCGAGAAGGCCCGCACGGTCCCCGGCGTGGTCGCCCTCGACATGCTCAAGAACTACGGGCAGCACCACGCCAACCTGGCCGGGCTGCGTGAGGCCGCCGGCGACTACGTGATCACGATGGACGACGACCTGCAGAACCCCCCGGACCAGGCGCTGCTGCTGATCGACGCGGCGATGACCGGCAGGGACGTGGTCTTCGGCGACTTCCAGCAGAAGCAGGCCGCGGGCTACCGGCGCCTGGGCAGCAAGCTGATCGGCGCGATGAACCGCCGGATCTTCGGCCAGCCGCCGGGCCTGGTGGTCTCGAACTACCGGATCCTGCGCCGCGACGTCGTGGACCGGATCTGTGCCTCGCGCACGGCGCACCCCTACATCACCGGGCAGGCGCTCCTCTACTCCCGCAGGCCCGGCAACGTGCAGGTCCGCCATGACCCCCGTCCGGTCGGCAAGAGCAACTACAGCCTGGTGCGGATCCTGCGACTCGTGCTGACGATCCTGTTCAGCTACTCGTCGTACCCGCTGCGCTTCGCCGCCCTCGTCGGCGCGGTCATCTCGGTCGTCAGCTTCCTGCTCGGCTTCGTCTACCTGGTGATGGGTTTGCTGGGGAAGACCCAGGTGCAGGGGTGGACGACGACGGTGGTCCTGCTCTCGATCTTCAACGGCTTCACGATCGCGCTGCTCTCGATGCTCGGCGAGTACGTCGTCCGCACCCTCAACGCGGTCAGCGCGCAGGACAGCTACCACGTCACGTCCCGGGTCCCGGAGTGACGCGCCACCTGCTCGTGATCGGCGCCCAGCGCTGCGGCACGACGTACCTCTCGACGCTGCTCGACGCGCACCCGCAGATCGCGATGGCCCGCCCGTCGCGGCCGGAGCCCAAGGTCTTCCTGTCCGACGACCTGGCCGGCCGGGGCCTCGACTGGTACCGCTCCACCTACTTCGGGCACGCCACCGACGAGGCGCTGCTCGGCGAGAAGAGCACCAGCTACCTCGAGTACGCCGAGGCCGCGGACCGTGCCGCCGCCGTGCTGGGCGACCCGCTCGTGCTCGTGCAGCTGCGCGACCCGGTCGAGCGGGCGACGTCGCACTGGGCCTTCAGCACCGACGCCGGGCTCGAGACGCGACCGCTGGCCGACGTCCTCGCCGCCAACCTGGAGGGCCCGCTGCCCTGGGACCCCGAGCTCACCTCGGTCTCGCCGTTCGCCTACCTCGAGCGCGGCCGGTACGTCGACCACCTGGCGCCCTGGCTGGACCGCTTCGGTGCCGACCTGGGCGTGTTGCTCCTCGAGGAGATGGTGGCGGACCCCGGGGCCGTGGCCGCCCTGTACGCCCGCCTCGGCGTCGACCCGGGCCACCGTCCGGACGACGCCACCGTGCCGGTCAACGAGAGCCGGCAGCCGAGAGAGCCCCTGGGCGCCGACCTGCTCGGCCGCCTGCGCGCCTACTTCCGCGAGAGCGACCGCGAGCTGGCCGAGCTGCTCGGCCGCCCGCTGCCGTGGGCGGCGCGCGCCGAAGCCGAAGGAGGACGAGCGTGACGGACCAACCCGAGATCAGGTTCAACCGGGTCAGCCTCGAGGGCCAGGAGCTCGACTACATCCGCGAGGCGGTCGAGTCAGGCCACGGGTCGTCGTCCGGCCCGTTCTAGAAGCGGGCGGCACCGATCCTCCGCGAGGAGGCCGGCGCGTCCGACGTGCTGCTGACCACCTCGTGCACCGCGGCCCTCGAGATGAGCGCGATCCTGCTGGATCTCCAGCCGGGCGAGACGGTGATCGTCCCGTCGTTCACGTTCGTCAGCTCGGCGCTCGCCTTCACCCGCGAGGGTGCGCGGATCCTGTTCTGCGACATCGAGCCGGAGACCCTCGGTCCCGACCCCCGGCACCTCGCCGAGCTGCTCGACGACACCGTCCGTGCGGTCGTCGTCGTGCACTACGCCGGCGTCGCCTGCGACATGGCCGGGATCCGCGAGGTGCTGCGGGACCGTCCCGACGTGGCCGTGGTCGAGGACAATGCGCACGGGCTGTTCGGCCGGTGGCGCGACCAGCCCCTGGGCAGCCTCGGCCGCTTCGCCACGCTGAGCTTCCACGAGACCAAGAACATCGTCTGCGGCGAGGGCGGGGCGCTGGTCCTCAACAATCCCGAGGACGTGGACCGGGCCTGGGTCGTCTACGACAAGGGGACCGACCGGAGGGCGTTCTTCCTCGGCCAGGTGGACAAGTACTCGTGGCGCGACACCGGGTCGTCGTTCGGCCTCGCCGACACGCTCGCGGCGTACCTCCTCGGCCAGCTCGAGCAGCGGGAGACCATCCAGGCCAAGCGCCGTGCGGTCTACGAGGGCTACCTCGAGGCGCTGTCACCCCGGGCCGACGAGCTCGGCCTCCGGCTGCCGGTCGTGCCGGAGGACTGCGAGCCGGCGTACCACCTCTTCCACGTGATCCTGCCCAGCCACGAGACCCGGACGAGGGTGATGGGCGAGCTCCGCGAGGAGGGCATCTCGACGGTGTTCCACTACGTGCCACTGCACGACTCGGTCGCGGGGCAGCGCTTCGCCGCCCGCACCCCGGAGTGCCCGGTCACCAGCGACCTCAGCTCACGGCTGCTGCGGCTGCCCTTCCACAACAACCTCTCGGCCGGCGACATCGAACGGGTGGCGGACTCGCTCATGCGGTCGCTCGAGCGCGGCTGATGGCGGTCTCCCAGCCCGGGTCCTCGTCGATCGGGCAGCCGGACTACTGGTGGTTCCGCGCCCGGACGGAGCTGCTGGGCGCGGCCCTCGGCGACTTCGTCGGCTCGCCGCGGCGGCTGCTCGACGTCGGCAGCGCCGACGGTCCCAGCGTGTCGTGGCTCCGGGGTGACCACCAGCGGGTCGCGATCGACCTGGACCCGAGAGGCCTCACCCCGGGCCGGGACGTGTGCGCCTCGGCGCTCGCGCTCCCGTTCGCGAGCGAGACCTTCGACGTGGTGGGCGCCTTCGACGTGATCGAGCACTGCGAGCCCGAGGCCCGCGCGGTGGCCGAGCTGGCCCGCGTGCTGGTGCCGGGCGGACGGCTGCTGGCCTCGGTGCCGGCGTACACCTGGGCCTGGACCGACCACGACGTGCGCGCAGGCCACCAACGCCGCTACACGCGGCGGCGCCTGGTCGCCGCGGTCGAGGCAGCCGGGCTCACGGTTCGCCGCAGCACCTACGGCTTCGCGGGGGTCTTCCCGTTCTTCGCGGCCGAGCGGCTGGTACGCCGGGTACGCCGCGGTGGGGCGCCGGCGGAGCAGCGCCTGCCGCAGGTCTCGCCGGCCATGGACCGGGTCCTGACCGGGCTGTCGGCGGTCGAGGCGCGCGTTCTCCGCCGTCGCGACCTGCCGTTCGGCTCGTCGGTCTTCCTGGTGGCCGAGAAGCCGGGCTGAGCCGGGCCGCCGTCAGGCGGGGAGGTCCCGCGTTCCGCGCGCCTGCTCCAGCAGGAGCAGGGCGAAGGCGACCGCCTCCACGAGCAGGAACGTCGCGCAGGTGCGGTCGAGGGCGGGTGCCCCGGAGACCGTGAACCACAGCACGCCGGGCACCAGTGCGGCCACCCATGCGCCGACCAGGGCGAGCGTGCGCCCGAGGGCGAGCACGACCAGGGTCGCCACCAGGTTCGCGATCGCGATCGTGCTCGCGACGGCCAGCACGAGGGTCAACCGTCCGGGCAGGGAGACGTCGGAGCCGAAGACCAATCTGAGCAGCGGGGGGCCGGCCAGCGCGCCGACGAGCGCCGCGCCGCCCGATCCGACGAGGGTGGCCACCAGGAGCCACCGGGCGACACGGTGCAGGTCCTGCCGGCGCCCCCGCACCACCAGCGTCACCACGAGATTCCCGATCGCGAACGTGCTCCCGACGGCGAGCACGAGCGTGAGCCGCCCGGGGAGGGTCACGTCCGAGCCGAAGACCAGCCTCAGCAGCGGCGGCCCGGCGGTCGCGCCGACGAGGGCCGCACCGGCGGCTCCGACGAGTGTCGCCACGACGAGCCACCACCCGATGCGGCGCAGGTCCTGCCGGCGGTCCCTCACCACGAGCATGGTCAGGCGACCCGTCAGCTGCGAGACCAGCCCCAGCGCCAGCGTGTACGGCGCGCGGAAGAGCGCGAGCCCCGCGAACAGCGCCGTGACCTCCGCGGCCGACCCACCGGCGAGGGCCAGCGCGACCGGGCCGCCGGTGAGGACGGTCTGCCCGATCAGCTGGCCGCCGCTCGCGCCGCCCAGGAAGGCCCACGGCGGCGCGGCCGGGCTTGCGTCCCCGACCCGCTGGAGCCGGTAGGTGGAAGGCCAGGCCACGGCCGCGACGTACCCGAGCACCAGGCAGAGGCCGTAGGCCACGGGGCTGTCGACGTCCGCCGCCATCAGCCCGACGGCGCCCACGCAGCGGGCGGCGTTCTCGGCGACCAGCCCCGCTCCC
>JAOPXF010000468.1 GCA_025965295.1 Nocardioides sp. | reverse complement strand
GCACGGCCTCCGCGCCGCCGATCTGCACGAGCGCTACCCGCGGTTCGCCGAGCTCCTCGCCCTGCGCGACCGGCTCGACCCAGGCCGGGTCCTCGGCAACGACCACCTGGAGCACCTGCTCGGCCCGTGAGCGTGACCACCCGGGGGTCCCGCTCGTTGGGGTGTCGAACCCGTCACTGGAGGTCCGATGACCCGCCTGACCCGCCTCACCCGGCTCCTGGCTGCCGGCACCGCTGCCGCCCTGACCGCCGTCCTCCTGGTGGCCCCACCGGCCGCGGAGGCCGCGGCCACGCGCAAGACGTCGTTCACCCCGGCGTCGCGGGCGACGATCACCCCGGGGGTGATGGCCTACACCGCCGGCGCGCAGTGCACCACCAACTTCGTGTTCACCGACGCCGTGGGCGGCGTCTACCTCGGCTACTCCGCGCACTGTGCGGGCCGCGGGGAGGCCACCGACACCGACGGCTGCCGTACGGCGTCCCTGCCGCTCGGCACCCGGGTCGACTTCGTGCGCGGCGGCAGCGTGGTCAGCGGCGGCACCCGCCTCGGCGGCGGCCGCCTCGCCTACTCGTCCTGGCTCACCCAGAAGCGCCTCGGCACCCGCGACGCGGCCGCCTGCGCTTACAACGACTTCGCCCTGGTCAAGGTGGACGCCGCCGACGTCGGCAAGGTCAACCCGTCCGTCCCGTTCTGGGGCGGCCCGGTCGGGCTCGACACCGAAGGCACCGCGGCGGGCGACCGCGTCTACACCTACGGCAACTCCAGCCTGCGCGCCGGCGTCTCGGCGCTCTCACCGCACACCGGCATCAGCCTCGGCGACGACCCGGCCGACGGTGGCTGGTCGCACCCGCTCTACACCGTGAGCCCCGGCATCCCCGGTGACTCGGGCTCCGCGTTCGTGAGCGCCGACGGCAAGGCGATCGGCGTGCTCTCCACGCTCGGCCTGGCCCCGCTGCCGGCGTCGAACAACATCGGCGACCTCGCCAAGGAGCTGGCCTTCGCCCAGGCGAACTCCGGCATCTCCGGCCTCCAGCTGGTCAACGGCACCGAGCCGTTCTCGCCCATCCTGTGAACCAGCCCGTGACGCACCACCCCTGAGGGGGCACGCCTCGGGGAGATCACCACGTCGAGGGCCCCGTCCGCATAGCCGGACGGGGCCCTCGGTCGTTGTCCGGCCATGCGACCCTCCAGGATCTCGGCCTCGCTCGTTGCCCTTCTCTGCCTGCTCCTCGCGCTCGCCGCGCCTGCGCTCGCGACCTCCTCGCCGGCCGGGCCGGCCCGCGACGGGGGCGAGGCCCGCTGGGCCCCCGCCGCCACGGCGACGATCCACCCCGGGGTGCAGATGTTCACCCGTGGCGCCCAGTGCACCGCGAACTTCGTCTACACCGACTCCGCCGCCCACGTGTACGTCGGCTACGCCGCGCACTGCGCCGGCCGGGGCGGCAGCACCGACACGGACGGCTGCCGCACGGCGTCGTACCCCCTCGGCACCCCGGTCCGGTTCGCCACCGGCGCCACCGCGGCCACCGCCGGCACGACGGTGGGCCACGGCACGCTGGTCTACAGCTCCTGGCAGACGATGCGCCGGCTCGGCACCCGGGCCGCCGACCCGTGCGCCTTCAACGACCTGGCCCTGGTCCGGGTGGACGCCGGCGACGTGCGGAAGGTCAACCCGTCGGTGCCGACCTGGGGCGGCCCCACCGGGCTCGCCACGGCGGGGGCGCCGGTCGGTTCGCAGGTCTTCTCCTGGGGCCAGTCGAGCCTGCGCCCCACGACGACCCTGTCGCCCCGCACCGGCACCTCGCTGGGCGGCACCGGCGGTGGCTGGTCGTGGGAGGTCTACACCGCGACCCCGGGCATCCCCGGCGACTCCGGCAGCGGCTTCCTCGACGCCGACGGCCGGGCCCTCGGCACCCTGTCGACGATCGCGCTCGCCCCGACCGCCGGCTCCAACGGGCTCGGCGACCTGAGCCACGAGCTCGCGTTCGCGCGGGCCCACTCCGGCCTCGCGGGACTCCGGCTGGTGCCGGGCACGACCCCCTTCCAGCCGCTTCCCTGAGCGCTCGCCGGTGCCCGGATCTGTGACCGTCGCGTGATCGATCGGGCGTCGCACGGCCGGTAGGTTCCTCGGCATGACCGCCCGCCGCGCCACCGTGTCCGCGGTGGCCGCCGTGCTCGCGGCGGCGCTGCTCGTGATCCTGCTGGTCACCTGGGCCGCCTCCATCGGGCCCAGCGGGGTGCTGCGCGGCGACGGCATCGAGCCGAACCGCTCCGCCGAGCCGTCGGCCAGCCTGTCCACGCCGACCGCGACCGGGCGGGTCGGCGACGTGGAGCGGCTCGCGCAGAGCCGGCCGGACGGGGTCAGCGGCGCCATCCGGACGATCGCGTTCCTCGTGGAGATCGCGACGGCGTGCCTCGTCCTCTACCTGCTCCTCCGTTTCGCCGGCTGGCTCCGCCAGGTGTACGACGCACGCCGGCGCCGGGAACCCCGCGCGGAGAACGTCGACTTCGACGTCATCGACGCGCCGGCGGCGGTGCTGCGCGAGGTGCTCCGCGACGCCGCCGGGCAGCGCCGGCAGCTGACCGAGGGGGTGCCCGGTGACGCGATCGTCGCCTGCTGGCACCGCTTCGAGACCCAGGCGGCCGGCGCCGGAATGGGCCGTCGGCCCTCGGAGACGTCGTCGGAGTTCACCCTGCGGCTCCTCGAGCTGATCGCCGCCGACCACGGCGCCGTCTCGCGACTGGGCGGCCTCTACCGGGAGGCGAGGTTCTCCGAGCACGCGATGAGCGAGGCGGACCGGGCCGCCGCGGTCGAGGCGCTCGACGACATCCACCGCGGCCTGCTGGCCCCGTCGGGGCGGAGGAGAGGGTGAACCCCCGCCGCTGGTGGTGGCGCCTCGCCTGCGCCGCCGTCCTGTTCGCGGTCCTCGAGGTGGTGTTCGTCGCGACCGAGCTGGAGCCCGACGCCCTGCGGCTGGGCCTCCTGGTGGCGCTCGGCTTCGCCACGCTCGGTCTCGTCCTGGACGCCCTGGCCGACACCGGTCCGGCGTGGGACGTGGACGCCGTACGCCCGCCCGGCCTGACCGGGCTGGACCCACGGATGGCGCGCGACCTCAGCCTGCTGGAGAGCCATGTCACCGCCCGCGCCCCCGACGCTGCGCTGCAGGACCGGCTCACCCGGCTCGCCGACCTGGTGCTCCGCCTGCGGCACGGCGTCGACCACCGGGCACCGGCCGGCGTCGAGCTGCTGGGACCCGAGGTCGCCGCGCTGCTGACCGGGGCGCCCGGACGACGGCTCAGCCCCGCCGAGATCGACCGATGTGTAGCGAGGATCGAGGAGCTGTGAGCGTGCAGACGAGTGGACAGATGAGCGCGGCCGAGGCCTCCGCGCTGGCCGGCCGGGTGCTGGACGAGGTGGAGCGGGCCGTGGTCGGCAAGCGCGAGGCGCTGATGCTCGTGCTGGCGGCCGTGCTGGCCAAGGGGCACGTGCTGCTGGAGGACTTCCCGGGACTCGGCAAGACGCTGGCCGCGCGCTCCTTCGCCGACGCCCTGGGCCTGGACTTCACCCGGGCCCAGTTCACCCCCGACCTGCTGCCTGCCGACCTCACCGGCTCGTTCCTCTACGACCAGCGCAGGGGCGAGTTCGAGTTCCGCCGCGGCCCGCTGTTCACCGGTCTGCTGCTCGCCGACGAGATCAACCGGACGCCGCCCAAGACCCAGTCCGCCCTGCTCGAGGCGATGCAGGAGCGCCAGGTGACGGTGGAGGGTGAGACGTTCGCGCTGCCCGCGCCCTTCCACGTGCTGGCGACCGCGAACCCCATCGAGTACGAAGGCACCTACCCGCTGCCGGAGGCCCAGCTCGACCGCTTCCTGCTGCGCGTCAGCTTCGGCTACCCGACCTCGGACGAGGAGTACGACGTGCTGGCCCGGCGCCTCGCCCGGCGCCAGGAGGAGGTCGAGCTCGAACGCGTGACCGACGCCGACGGGGTGCTGGCCATGCAGGCCGCCGTAGAAGGCGTGACCGTGGACGAGAGCGTCGGTCGCTACTGCGTCGCCCTGGTCGCGGCGACCCGGTCCCACCAGGACGTCCTCACCGGCTCGTCGCCGCGCGGCTCGCTGGGGTTGGTGCTCGCCGGCCGGGCGTTCGCCCTGCTCCGGGGCCGGGACTACGTCATCCCCGAGGACGTGAAGGCGGTCGCCCGCTCCGTGCTGGCGCACCGGATCACCGTGAAGCCCGAGCTGTGGATGACCGAGGCCAGCGGGCGCCGCGTCGTCGACGCCGTGCTCGTCGACGTGCCCACGCCGTCGACCCTCGAGGCGCCGGGACGCCGATGAGCGAGTGGCGGGCCACCACCTCCCTGAGCCGGGCACTGGTCGTCAGCGCGGTCGGGGTGGGCGCCGCGGTGCTCTTCGGAGAGCCGGTGCTGGTCGTGCTGACCGCACCGCTCCTGCTCCTCGGGGCCCTCGGGCTGGTGCACCGTCCGACGGCCGCCCCGCGGGTGCTCACCCGGCTCGACCACGTCGCGCTCCACGAGGGCCAGGGCACCCTGTCGCGCCTCTCGCTGCACGACGGCCACGACGTCGAGCACGTCACCCGGGTCGCCGCGGCGTCGCCGTACGTCGCCCTGCACCCGGCGGGCGGGCAGGTCGGCCGCCTCCTGGGGGAGGGGCCCGCCGACCTCGAGCTGAGCCCGCGCCGGTGGGGCCGCCGGATGCTCGGCGAGGAGAAGGTCGGGCTGCACACGCGCTGGGCTGGCTACCGGTGGGGCCCGGTCGCGGTCGGCGGGCAGGAGATGCGGGTGCTGCCGCTGACGGCCCCGTTCGACTCGCGCGCCGAGGCCCCGCAGCCGCTGGGCGTGGTCGGGGTGCACCGCTCGCGCCGGCTCGGCAGCGGCTCCGAGTTCGCGGGGATCCGGCCCTTCCAGGCGGGCGACCGGCTGCGCCGCATCAACTGGCGGGTCTCCCTGCGGTCCGACGCGCTGCACGTCGAGACGACGCGTGCCGAGGAGGACAGCGGGGTGCTGCTGGTGGTCGACGCGCTGGCCGACCACGGTCGCTCCGGCGGGGCGGAGGGTGCCGCGAGCAGCCTCGACCTCACCGTCCGGGCGGCGGCGGCGATCGCCGAGCACCACGTCCGCAACGGTGACCGGATCGCGCTGCGGGTTGTCGGGCGGGGCGGGGAGAAGATCGGCTACGGGTCCGGGAAGGCCCACCTGCGGATGCTGCTCGGCACCCTGGCCGGGATGCGGGTCGGGGAGCCCCGCGGGTTCGACACCGAGGCGCTGCAGCTCGGCGTCACCGGCGGCACGGTCGTGGTGGTGCTGTCGCCGATGCTGGCGGAGTCGATCGGGACCGCCACGGCCACCCTGGTCCGCCGCGGCCTGCCGGTCCTGGTCATCGACACGCTGCCGCCCGACGCGGTCCCGGCGGTCACGGACGGCACGGACCCGGTCCTCGCCGACCTGGCGTGGCGGATGCGCAGGATCGAGCGCGAGCAGGTGCTCGGCAGGCTCTCGGCCCTGGGCTGCCCGGTCGTGGCCTGGCGCGGTCCCGGCACCGTCGACGACGTGATGCGCCGGCTCGCCCGCCGCGCCCAGCTGCCGCGGGTGCGCGTCCGGTGACCAGGGGCTTCGCAGCCGGGCAGCTGGTGCTGCGCCTGCTCGTGCTGCTCGGCCCCCTGGTCGCGCTGCTCGCCACCGGTCTCGTCGGCGTGGTCCCGGCCGGCTGGCTGGTCGCGCTCGTGGCGGTCCTGTCGGTCGCGTTCGCCGCGATGCCGGACTCGCCGTTCGGCACGGCCGTCATGCTCGTGGTGCTCGCCTGGTGGGGCATCTCGCTGCGCGACGGGCTGCACCCGGAGGCGGTCCTCGCCGCGGCCGGGCTCGTGACGGCGCACGTGGCCGCGGTGCTGGCGTCGTACGGCCCCGGCTCCATGCCGCTCGACCGCGGTGTGGTGAGGCTGTGGGCCGCGCGCGGCGCTGCCGTCCTCCTGGCCGCGCCCACGGTCTGGGTGGTGGCCGCGCTGCTGCGCGACCAGCCCGAGGCACCCGGGATCTGGGTGGCCGGGCTGGCAGCCGCCTGCGCCGCGACCCTCGTCGCCGCCGTCGCGTTCCCGCTGGACCGGCGCTCGTGATCGACCCCGAGGAGTACCGCGAGCTGGTGCTGACCTGCGTCGAGCGGGTGCCGCGCGGGCGGGTGACGACGTACGGCGCGATCGCCGAGGTCGTCGGCGCACGGCTCGGCGGCGGTGGCCCGCGCCAGGTCGGCTCGATCATGGCCGGGTACGGCGGGCCGGTGCCCTGGTGGCGCGTCGTCCGCGCCGACGGCTCCCTGCCGCCGAGCCACTCCGACGAGGCCCGGCAGGCCTACCTCGAGGAGGGGACCCCGCTGCGGCCCTCCGGCAACGTCGACATCGCGCGCGCCTTCTGGCGCCCCCCGGATCTCAACGAGCAAGCTCGGCCAGCCGGGAGAGGGCCTTCGGGAAGATCTCGGCGGGAGGGGTGACGAGCCCGGCGCCGACCTGGCCGACGCCGGCGACGCGGCCGGCCATGCCGGTGTTGATCTGGGGCAGGGTGCCGGTGCGGCATACCCGGGTCACTTCGATGCCGCTCGGGACGCCCTGGAACTCCAGGACCGGGATCGTCCAGCGCGGGTTCTCGCCGAGGGTGATCTCGTGC
>JAOPXF010000320.1 GCA_025965295.1 Nocardioides sp. | reverse complement strand
CAAGAAGGGCAAGCACACCGTCGTTGTCAGCTACAAGGGCGACGGCTACACCAACGCGAGCAAGTCGGGCCCGATCAAGCTCAAGGTCAAGTGACCTCGGTCTGACCGAGCTCATCCCGGAACGCCCGGTCGGTGCCTCGTGCACCGGCCGGGCGTTTTACGCGTCCCGCGCACCCGCCGGGAGGGGCGCCGTCCGACAGTAGGATCGTGACCATGAGCTCCGACTTCCCGCTGTACGCACTCTCGGAGGAACACCAGGCGATCCGCGAGGCGGTGCGGGCGGTCTGCGACGCCAAGGTCGCGCCGTACGCCGCGGACGTGGACGAGAACGCGCGCTATCCCCAGGAGGCGCACGACGCCCTGCTGGCGGCGGACTTCCACGCCCCGCACGTGCCGGAGGCGTACGGCGGCGCCGGGGCCGACGCGCTCGCCACGGTCCTGGTGATCGAGGAGGTCGCCCGCGCCTGCGTGTCGTCGTCGCTGATCCCCGCAGTCAACAAGCTCGGCTCGCTGCCGGTGCAGATCGCCGGCTCCGAGGAGCTCAAGCAGAAGTACCTCCGCAAGCTGGCGGCCGGCGAGGGCGGGTTCTCCTACTGCCTCTCCGAGCCCGACGCCGGCTCGGACGCGGTTGCGATGAAGACCCGTGCGGTGCGCGACGGGGACGACTGGGTCCTCAACGGCGTGAAGCGCTGGATCACCAACGCCGGAGTCTCGGAGTACTACACGGTGATGGCCGTGACCGACCCCGAGCAGCGCTCGAAGGGCATCTCGGCGTTCGTCGTGGAGAAGTCCGACGAGGGCGTCTCGTTCGGGGCCAAGGAGAAGAAGCTCGGCATCCAGGGCTCGCCCACCCGCGAGGTCTACCTCGACAACGTGCGGATCCCCGGCGACCGGATCATCGGCGCCGAGGGCACCGGATTCGAGACCGCGATGAAGACGCTCGACCACACCCGCGTCACGATCGCCGCCCAGGCGGTCGGGGTCGCCCAGGGCGCCCTGGACTACGCGCTGGGCTACGCCCAGGAGCGCAAGCAGTTCGGCAAGTCGATAGCGGAGTTCCAGGGTCTGCAGTTCCTGCTCGCCGACATGGGCATGAAGGTCGAGGCGGCGCGCCAGATGACCTACGCCGCCGCCGGCCGCTCCGAGCGCGGCGACAAGGACCTGACGTTCTTCGGCGCCGCCGCGAAGTGCTTCGCCTCCGACACCGCGATGGCCGTCACCGTCGACGCCGTACAGGTGCTGGGTGGCTACGGCTACACCCGCGACTACCCCGTCGAGCGGATGATGCGCGACGCCAAGATCACCCAGATCTACTAGGGCACCAACCAGGTGCAGCGGATCGTGATGGCGCGGCAGCTGCTCGCCGGGATCCAGTCCGAGCTCTGAACCTCGGGTGCGCACCCCCTGGTCGCCGGCGGCCGGGTGTACCCCCTGGCGCCACCCGCTAGCGTCTGCGCCATGGGACAGACCATCGAGATCGAGGCGCCGGGCGGCACCGCCCAGGCCTACCTGACCACCCCGGGCCCGGACGACTACCCGGGCGTCCTGCTCTACATGGACGCCATCGGGCTGCGCCAGCGGATCGAGGAGATGGCCGACCGGATCGCGTCGTGGGGGTACGTCGTCCTCGCGCCGAACGTCTTCTACCGGGACGGGCGGTCCGCCGAGCTCGCGCCGGCCGGCGACCTCACCATCCCCGAGAAGCGCGAGGAGTTCTTCGCCGGCGGCGTGATGGAGCGGGTGCAGGCGCTGACCCCCGACCTGTCCGGCCCCGACGCCGAGACCTGGCTCGAGACCCTGCGCGAGCACGCCACCGGCCCCGTCGGGGTCGTCGGCTACTGCATGGGCGCGCGGCTCGCCGTACGCACCGCCGCCCAGTTCCCCGACGACGTCGCGGCCTGCGGCGGCTTCCACGGGGGCGGCCTGGTCACCGACGCCCCGGACAGCCCGCACCGGCTGCTCGGCGACGCCCGCGCCGAGTTCGTGTTCGGTCACGCCGACCAGGACCGGTCGATGCCCGCCGAGGCCGTCCGGGCCCTGGGCGAGACGCTCGACGCGGCCGGCCTGACCCACACCAACGAGATCTACCCCGGGGCCGCGCACGGCTACTCGATGTCGGACACCTCGATGTACGACGAGGCCGCCACCGAGCGGCACTTCGCGGAGCTCGAGGCGCTGTTCGCCCGCACCCTGCGAGGCTGACCGAACGAACCTCCCGGGCCGAGGAATAACCGCCCGCTGTCGGGGTACGACGACCCCACGGGCCCGGCGTCGGTGTTGTTCGAACGAACATGGGGCGGCATCGCCATCCGGGTCCGGCCAACTTTTCTCGGAGGTGGAGCCGATGCCACAGCAGGGGTGGAGCAAGAAGCGCGAGCGGCAGTACGAGCACATCAAGGACGGGCTCACCGACCGCGGTCGCAACGAGGACCAGGCGGAGGAGATCGCGGCCCGCACGGTCAACAAGGAACGCGCCCGGGCCGGGGAGTCCGAGACCGCCAGCCGGACCTCCACCGACGACATCTCCTCGGGGCGCCGTGGTGGTCTGCGGTCCCACTCCGGGGCGGGTGGGCGCACGCGCGACCAGCTCTACGCGGAGGCCCGCAAGCGCAACATCAGGGGCCGATCCACGATGACCAAGGCCCAGCTGGAGCGTGCCCTGAGCCGTTGAGGCCCTTCACCCCGGCGGGTGTTGTGGGGGTGTTCGTCCCCTGTCAGTGTCGAAGTGTGCTCCCACAACTGCTCCACCCGGACGCGCCCCACGGGGCGATGATCCGATGACGACCACCGCAACACCCCCGGAACAGTCCCAGGCGCGCACCCACCGCCGGACCGAAACCGCACGCCTCCTGGAGGAGGCCCAGACCGCTTCGCCCGAGCGACGTTCGATGCTCGAGGACGAGGCCATCCGACTCAACATGGGCGTCGCCACCGAGATCGCCCGCCGCTACCACGGCCGGGGCATCGCGGGCGACGACCTCGACCAGGTCGCCTACCTCGGCCTGGTGAAGGCCGTTCGCGGCTTCGACCCCAGCCACGGCTCCGACTTCCTGAGCTTCGCCGTCCCCACCATGCGCGGGGAGATCCGCCGCTACTTCCGCGACTTCGGCTGGACGATCCGGCCGCCGCGCTCGGTGCAGGAGCTGCAGTCCAAGATCACGGCCGCCGAGGGTGAGCTCTACCAGGCACTGGGCCGCTCACCCCGACCGTCCGAGCTGGCCGAGCACCTCGGGGTCGACCTCGAGCTGGTCGTCGACTCCCTGGCCGCCAACGGCTGCTTCGCGCCGATGTCGCTGGACGCCCCGCCCGCCGACGGGGAGAGCGGGCCGGTCGACCGGCTGGGCGGTCTCGACGGTGCCTTCAACAGCGCCGAGGCCCGGGTCGCCCTGCAGCCGCTGCTCCGCAAGCTCTCCCCCCGGGAGCGCAAGATCATCGAGATGCGCTTCTTCGGTGGCTGCACGCAGGCCGAGATCGGCGCCGAGGTCGGCGTCACCCAGATGCAGGTGTCCCGCCTCCTGGCTCGGCTCCTCCTCCGGCTGCGCCAGCAGCTGGAGTCCACCGACGCCGCCTGACGGCGGTCCCGCGGTGCCACCGGCGGCGCTAGCCTGACCCGGTGAGCCCCGAGCAGATCGCCCGCGCGAGCGCGGAGGCCATGTGGGCCGAGGACCGGGCCAGCCGAGCGCTCGGCATGAGCATCGACGACGTGGGCCCCGGCACCGCCACGCTGCGGATGACCGTCCGCGACGACATGGTCAACGGGCACGACATCGGTCACGGCGGGTTCACGTTCACGCTCGCCGACTCGGCGTTCGCGTTCGCCTGCAACTCCTACAACCGGCGCACGGTCGCGGCGGGCGCCGAGGTCCGCTTCCGGGCGCCCACCCGATCGGGCGACGTGCTGGTGGCCACCGCGGTGGAGCGCTCACGAGAGGGCCGAGACGGCACGTACGACGTCACCGTCACCTCGGGCGACACCGTCGTCGCCACCTTCGTGGGCCGCTCCAGGGAGATCGGCGGCGCCTTCTGGGGGGACGGCACCTGATGGCCGGCGAGATCCCCGACCTGTCGCGCGCCCGGCTCGAGGAGCTCCAGCTCCAGCGGCTCCGCGACACCCTGCGTCACGCGCATGACCACGTGCCGCACTACCGCCGCGCCTTCGCCGACGCCGGGGTCACGCCCGACGACCTGCTCGCGCTCGACGACCTGGCCCGCTTCCCGTTCACCGCCAAGGCCGACCTGCGCGCCAACTACCCCTTCGGGATGTTCGCCGTGCCGCGCGAGGAGGTGGCCCGGATCCACGCCAGCAGCGGCACCACCGGGAAGCCCACGGTGGTCGGCTACACGCAGGCCGACCTCGACACCTGGTCCGAGGTGATGGCGCGCTCGATCCGGGCCGCCGGCGGCCGTCCCGGCGACCTGGTCCACGTGTCCTACGGCTACGGCCTCTTCACCGGCGGCCTGGGTGCCCACTACGGCGCCGAGCGGCTGGGCTGCACGGTCGTCCCGGTCAGCGGCGGGATGACCCAGCGCCAGGTGCAGCTCATCGTCGACTTCCGGCCGCGCGTGATCATGGTGACCCCGTCGTACTTCCTCGCGATCCTCGACGAGATGGACGCGCAGGGCGTCGACCCGCGCAGCACCTCCCTCGAGGTCGGCATCTTCGGCGCCGAGCCGTGGACCGACGAGATGCGCCGGGCGGTCGAGGAGCGCTCCGGGATCCGCGCCGTCGACATCTACGGTCTCTCCGAGGTGATGGGTCCGGGGGTCTCGCAGGAGGCGGGGGAGACCCAGGACGGTCTGCATGTGTGGGAGGACCACTTCCTGCCGGAGATCATCGACCCGGTCACCCGCGAGGTGCTGCCCGACGGCGAGAAGGGCGAGCTGGTCTTCACCTCGCTCACCAAGCAGGCCATGCCGGTCGTCCGCTACCGCACGCGCGACCTGACCCGGCTGCTGCCCGGCACGGCGTACCCAGCGTTCCGGCGGATGGAGAAGGTCACCGGCCGCACCGACGACATGATGATCGTGCGCGGCGTGAACATCTTCCCGACCCAGATCGAGGAGCAGATCCTCACCGTCGAGGGGCTGGCACCGCACTACCTCTGCGTGCTGAGCCGCCCCGGCAACCTCGACGAGCTGACGGTCCGCGTCGAGTCCGCGACCGAGACGTACGACGACAGCCTCGGCCGGCTCCTGGCCCAGCGGGTCAAGCACCGGGTGGGCGTGACCGTGCGCGTCGAGGTGGTCGGGCCGCACGCCCTCGAGCGGTCGCTCGGCAAGGCGAAGCGGATCAGCGACGAGCGTTGAAGGTCAGTAGATCTCCGGCAGCTCGGACGCTCGTCCGGTGAACCTCGGCGACCGCTTCTCGCGGAAGGCCGCCACGCCCTCCTTGCCGTCCCCGATCGAGGTGTAGAACATCGCCAGCGAGTCGGAGAGGTGCGCCTCCAGCGGGTCGGCGACGGCACCGTTGCGGTAGAGCATCCGCTTGGCCAGGCCCAGCGCCACGGGGGAGCGGTCGACGACGAACGAGCGGGCCAGGTCGTACGCCGTGGGCAGCAGGTCGTCGGGCTCGTGCACCGATCGGACCAGCCGCCCGGCCAGCGCCTGCTCCGCGGTGAGGATGTCGGCGGCGTAGACCCACTCGAGCGCCTGCTGGATCCCGACGATCCGGGGCAGGAACCACGAGGAGCAGGCCTCGGGCACGATGCCGAGCCGGCCGAACACGAAGCCGATCCGGGCCTTCGTCGACGCGAGCCGGATGTCCATGGCGAGCGTCATCGTGGCGCCGATGCCGACCGCGGCCCCGTTGATCGCGCCGATGACCGGCTTGGGGAGCGCGTGGATCGCGAGCGTGACCCGGCCGCCGGTGTCGCGCACGCCGTCGTGGTACGGCGGCTCCGTCAGGTGGGCGCGCAGGCTGGCCGGGGTCGGGTCGAGCGACTCGTCCAGCCCGAAGACGTTGCCCTCGGCGGAGAGGTCCATGCCGGCGCAGAAGGCTCGGCCGGCGCCGGTCACCACGACGGCGCGGACGTCGTCGTCGCGGGCGTCGGTGAGGAAGACCGCCTCGAACTCGCGGGCCATCGTCAGGTCGAACGCGTTGAGGGCGTCGGGACGGTTCAGGGTGAGGGTGGCGATGCCGTCGGCGTCGACCGCCCAGTCGAGGGTCTCGTAGGTCACCGGCAGATCATGCCCCGGTCATCCGGAGGTGCCCTTGGGCAGTCCGGTGGGTGTGCAGAGGCCCTTCGGGATGTCGGCGGTCTTGTCGTCGATGATGTAGCCGAACATCTGCTTGCTCCGGGCCGGGTCCCAGTGGACGACCAGGTCCGAGATCGGGACCACACAGCTGAGGCCGTTCTCGCCGTTGACGTGGGTCATCGCCGAC
>JAOPXF010000291.1 GCA_025965295.1 Nocardioides sp. | reverse complement strand
CGCGATCACTACATCCGCCTGGACAGCAACGACTACTCGGTGCACCCGGCGGCGATCGGGCGGCTGGTGGAGGTCCGCGCCGACCTGCAGACGGTCACCGTGACGCTGGCCGGCACGGCGGTGGCCGAGCACGCCCGCTGCTGGGCGCGGCACCAGAGCCTCACCGATCCAGCGCACCACCAGGCGGCCGCGGCGATGCGCGCCACCCAGCACCACGCACCACCGCGCGGCGACGAGGTGGAACGCCGGTCGTTGACCGACTACGACGCCGCCTTCGGCCTCACCGACGAGCAGGTGGCCTGATGACGACCGCCAGCAAGACCACGAAGACGCCCGCCCGGGACCTGACCGCGGAGATCGCCTTCCTGACCCGGGCGCTGAAGGCCCCGACCCTGCGGGACTGCATCGACCGGCTGGCCAACCGCGCCCGAGAGCAGGGCTGGTCCCACGAGGAGTTCCTGGTGGCCTGCCTGCAGCGGGAAGTCTCGGCTCGAGACAGCCACGGCGGCGAGGGCCGCATCCGCGCCGCCCGGTTCCCCGGCCGCAAGAGCCTGGAGGACTTCGACTTCGACCACGCCCGCGGACTCAGACGCGAGCTCATCGCCCACCTGGGCACCCTGGACTTCGTCACCGCCCGGGACAACGTCCTGCTCCTTGGCCCGCCCGGCACCGGCAAAACCCACCTGGCCACCGGGCTGGCCATCCGCGCCTGCCAGGCCGGTCACCGAGTGCTGTTCGCCACCGCCGCCGAGTGGGTCACCCGGCTGGCCGACGCCCACGCCGCCGGCCGACTCCAAGACGAACTGAAACGGCTGGGCCGCTACCCGCTGCTGGTCATCGACGAAGTCGGCTACGTCCCCTTCGAACCCGAGGCCGCGAACCTCTTCTTCCAGCTAATCAGCAGCCGCTACGAACGGGCCTCGCTGATCGTGACCAGCAACAAGCCCTTCGGTCGCTGGGGCGAGGTCTTCGGCGACGACATCGTCGCCGCCGCGATGATCGACAGACTCGTCCACCACGCCCAAGTGATCGCCCTCAAAGGCGACAGCTACCGGCTCAAAGACCGAGACCTCGGCCGCTCCACGGCGGCCACCAACGAGGACACATGACCATGAGGGGGTCAACTTTCAGCTGTCGCCAGGGGGTCATACTTCACCCGCCGTTGACACTCCTGCTGGTCGTGGTCGTGGTCGTAGGTGAGGCGGAGGCAAGGCGGGCGACGACCAGCGACATGTCGCTGAGGACGCTCTAACTCATCGCGACTCATGTCCTGTGGCACGGCGCTATCAGCGGTCGCCACATTGAGCCGCGCCCGTGAGATGTCCGCGACGGCCTCGTTGATCCAAGCGCTAACGAGGGCAACGTCTGCTCCCTGCCCAAGGGCGGCTATGTACTGGGCGAGCGGCTTTTCCGCGTCCCTCAGTGGCCGGTGATCACTGCGCGCTGCGTTGATGCCGCCAAGGCATGGCCCGTTCGCGCCGACGAGCGCTTCGAGAGTCTGGTCGACCCGCTCGAGAGCGAAGAAGCCGAGCAGCCATTCCTGCAACAGCGGCACCAGAGTGTCCTTGCGGACGCAGATGATGCTCGGATGCCTGTCGCGCCGCGCCGGGATCAAGTCCGCTGCGCGGCATCGCTGCGACGACGTCGACCCGACGCTGCAGGGCGGTGGGTGCGCCCGGACACTCGGCGGCGTGCCATCTGCACGGCGTCGTCGGCACACCGGTGACAACGACGCCGGACGGCGTGACCGCCGAACCCTGATCCCACCCGGCAGTGGGCGCGGACTCGAGCCGCGGATCCCCGGCCGCTCCCGGTCCCCCCGCACCGGTCACCCGGAGGGCGGTCGGTGTCGACTCGCGGCACATCTGCGAGTCATCAGGGACTCACAAAAATGGCAAGGATATTAATCCTTGACACTAGGGGGTGACGTCGGCCACTGTCTCGCCTAGCCGGTCGGACGACGCGAGATCCGACGGCTCGTCAGCTGAAACAGGTGGTCCGGGCGGCGTGCGCCCGGCGGCTCCGGTCCCAAGGAAGAGGAACCCATGACTACGAACCGAACCCTCCGTCGCTCGCTGGCGGGTGCGCTCGCCGTTGCGATGCTGAGCGCCATGGCGGCGTGCGGGTCGGACCCGACGTCGTCGGCGTCCGACAGCGCGGCGGAGGAAGGCCCCATCAAGGTCGGGGTCGCCCTCGGGCTGACCGGTGCGGCGGCCGCGACCGGGTCGTGGGCCCGCATGGGCGTCGAGCTCGCGGCCGAGCAGATCAACGCCGACGGCGGCATCGATGGCCGCGACGTCGAGCTGGTCATGGCCGACACCGAGCTGGACCCGACGAAGGCCGTGACGGCGATGAACCGGCTCGTCGGCCAGGAGAACGTCGACCTGGTCATCGGGCCACTCACCAGTGACGAGTCCCTCGCCACGCTGCCGATCATGACGCAGGCAGGCATCGCCAACATCAACGGCTCCGGAAGCGCGATCACCCCGGAGGTCGCGCCGCTCGGGTTCGCCCTGCTGCCCAACGCCGCGGCCCAGGGTGAGCGCATGGTCGAGGTCGCCGTCGAGGACTACGACGCGAAGCGGGTCGCGATCGTGCACTACAACGGCACGCAGGGGAAGGTCGCCTCGGCATCCATGGTCGATGCGCTGAAGGAGCGCGACATGGAGGCGGTGACGGTCCAGGAGTTCACCGCGCAGTCCACCGACCTCACCCCGCAGCTGCTCGAGATCCAGGCCAGCGACCCGGACGTCATCCTCACCTTCAACCAGACCGGTGCGGACACCGGCCGGATCATCACCGGGCTGCGTCAGCTCAACTCCGACGTGCCGGTCATCGGCAGCTACGGCTCCACCTTCGCCACGCAGACGAAGGGCGTGGCCGGTCCGGACGCCTACGGGAACCTGAAGGCCGTCACCTGGGCCGGCTTCTCCGCCTGCGACGAGGAGTCCATCCGTCCGGCGGTCACCGACTTCGTGACCGCGGCCGAGGAAAAGTTCGGCGACGAGCCCGCGTTCGAGACGGTGGCCCTGGACTACATGGCGATCTGGCGGGACGCGCTGTACCTGCTGGCCGCCGCGGTCGAGGAGACCGGCACGACCGAGGGTGAGGCCGTCACCGAGTGGCTCGAGACCGAGGCCGCCGACAACGAGGAGTCCCTGGGCCTCGTCCACGAGGGCTTCGCCATGAGCGACACCAACCACTTCCTCATGGACACCGGCTCCCTGGCCCTGGTCGACCCGGGCACCGAGCTGGCCAAGGGCGTCTTCACCCGCATCGACTGCGAGGACTGAGACCTCCGGCGCTCGTAGGGAGGGGGAGTCATGGACGAACTGCTGATCATCCTCGTCAGAGGGCTCGGCGCCGGAGCGATCTACGCACTGATCGCGATCAGCCTGAACGTCATCTACAACGCGACGGGCGTGCTGAACTTCGCCCAGGGGCAACTGCTCGTGGTCGCCGGGGTGTTCACCTACCTGTGGCTCCCCGACGGCGCGGGGGCGGGGAGCCCGTCCTGGTTCCTCGTGCTGCTGCTGGTGACCGTGGTGGTGGCGCTCATCGCGGCGCTCCAGGGCTGGCTGACCCTGTTGCCGATGCGGTCACCGTCGGACCAGCACTCGTGGATCATCACCACGATCGCCGCGTCGATCGTGCTGGGCGCGATCATGGTGCTGACCATCGGCCCTCGGGTTCTGACGCTGGACAACCTGTTCGGCCAGTTCCCGCTCGGCGGGTCGCAGGTTCCCTACGTCTACCTGGCGGTCATCGCCCTGGCGGTGCTGGTCTACCTGTTCCTCCGCTGGTTCCAGCGGCGCTACCTGGTCGGCCTTGCGCTGAACGCGTTGTCGCAGGACCTCGAGGCCGCGAAGGCGGGCGGCATCCGGACGATGCCGCTCCAGGTGCTCGCCTTCGCGATCGCCGGCGCGATCATGGGGCTCACCGGCTTCATCGGTGGCCACGCGCTCGGCATCGTCGAGAGCCAGGCCCTCCACTACGTGGTCTTCGGCTTCATCGTCGCGGTGGTCGGCGGCCTGGGGAACAACACCGGCGCCCTCGTCGCCGGGCCTGCCTTCGGCCTGGTCCTGATGTTCGTCTCTTACCAGGCCGGAGGCTCGGCTGAGATCCCGCTGGCGCTCGCCGTCATCGTCGTCGTCCTCATGCTCCGCCCCGAGGGCATCTTCGGCCGTCCACACGCAAGGAGGGTCTGAGATGTCTCGATCCACGCTGGCGCCCCCGGAGGTCGCCGTCCGCACCGGACGGCGGAGCTTCCTCCGGCCCGACGTCCGCCGGGAGGTGGCCATCGCCATCGGCATCGTCCTCGTGGCCGTGGCCGTGCCGATCATCGCGGGGAACAGCTACTGGCTGCAGGCGATCCTGCTCGCCACGGTGTATGTGATCGCCGCGTCAGGGCTGAACATCCTGCGCGCCCAGGCCGAGCAGCTGTCCTTCGGGCAGGGCGCGGTCATGGGGGTCGCGGCCTACACCACCGCTCTGGCGGTGGCGGCCTGGGAGTACCCCCTCCCCGTGGCGGTCCTCCTGGGCTTCCTCGCCGGGATGGCCGCCGGGATGATCCTGGCGCTGCCCTCCCTGCGGGTCCAGGGCTACTACCTGGGCTTCGTGACGATGGCGGGCGCGCTCGCGCTCCCCGAGATCTTCTTCCTCTTCGAAGAGCAGACGCGGGCCGTCACGGGGGTCAACGTTCCCCCCTCCGCGATCCGGGACGTCGTGTTCTGGCGGACCGAGTGGCTCACGCTGGTCATCGTGGCGTTCGCCATCGCCGCACTGGTCGTGGCGGGGATGGTGAAGTCCTCCCGCTTCGGCCGGCAGCTCAAGGTCGCCGGCACCAGCCCCGAGGCGGCCATGACCCTGGGGCTGCGCCCCGGGCGGCTGCGGCTGCAGGCGTTCGCCGTCGCGTCCCTGATGGCGTCGGTCGCCGGCGTCCTCTACGTGCTGCTCATCCAGTACGTGGCTCCGGGGTCCTTCACCCTGGCGCTGTCGATCCTGCTGTACTTCGTCGTCGTCATCGGCGGCGCCGGCACGATCGTCGGCCCGCTCCTGGGCGTGGGCATCCTCTACCTCGTCCCGGACGTGGCGCTGGCCAGCCTGGTCGACTACCGGCTGCTCATCTACGGGGTCACAGCGTTCGTGATCATGTTCCTGATGCCGGACGGCATCGCCGGCGGCCTCCGCCGGTTGCTCCACCGCCTGAGGGGGCGGACCGCTCCCGTCGTGACGATCTCGCTGCGCGAGGTCCTCGCCCAGGCGCCGGAGGCCGGTGAGGACGGAAACGCTTCCGGCCCGGACGCCCCGCCTGGCCCCCTGCTCCGCGCAGAGGGCCTGGCCGCCCGATTCGGCCAGGTACAGGCCCTCGACGGTATCGACCTCGAGATCGGGCGGAAGGAGATCCACGCGATCGTCGGCCCGAACGGCTCCGGCAAGACCACGCTGCTCAACGCCATCTCCGGCCTGGTCGCCGTCGACAGCGGCACCGTCTTCTTCGACGGCCGGGACGTCTCGTCCATCGGCGCGAGCGGCCGGGCCAGGCTCGGCCTGGCGCGCACGTTCCAGACCCCGCGGGTCTTCGCAGACATGACGGTCTGGGAGAACGTGGACTGCGGGGCCGCCGACGGCGGAACGCACTGGTTCGCGAAGGCGCTGGAAGCTGTGCGCGAGCAGTGGGACCGGCTTCCGGCCGCCACCCTGCCGCACGGACAGCGCCGCTTCCTGGAGGTCGCCCGCGCGCTGCGGCGCGGGCCGGTGCTCATCGCGCTCGACGAGCCCGCCGCCGGCCTGTCCGTGGCGGAGCGGAAGGAGTTCAGCTCGCTGCTGCGCTCCGTCGTCGCGGCGACCGGCGCCTCGGTGCTCATGGTCGAGCACGACCTCGAGCTCGTGTGGGGTACCGCCGACCGGATCTCCGTCGTGGACGCCGGACGGGTCGTCGTCAGCGGCCCGCCCGCCGAGATCCGTCACCTGCCCGAGATCAGTCGCCTCTTTGCGGGAGTGAACCATGTTGCGGGCTGAGGGATTGCACGCCGGCTACGGCCGGATGACCGTGTTCCGGGACGTCACATTGTCGGTCGCACCGGGGGAGATCGTCCTGGTGCTCGGCCCGAACGGGGCCGGCAAGAGCACGCTGCTCAAGGCGCTCTCGGGGCTGCTTCCCGCGCAGAGCGGCTCGCTGAGCCTCGGCGGCGAGGACGTCACCGGACTCAGCGCCGAGCGGTTGTCGCGGCGCGGGGTGCGGCATGTGCTGGAGGGGCACCGGGTCTTCCCGGAGCTCACGGTGCAGGAGAATCTGCGGCTGGGACAGCTGGCCCGCCCCCGGGCGAAGCGGTTGCCCGACAGCGAGGTCATCGAGCAGGCCGCACAGACCTTCCCGATCCTCGGCGACAAGCGGCACCAGCTGGCCCGCAGCCTGTCGGGAGGGCAGCAGCAGATGCTGGCCCTCGTACAGGCCTGGGCCGCGCGGCCGGACTTCCTCCTGTGCGACGAGCCCTCGCTCGGGCTGGCCCAGTCGCTGATCCCGGACATCCTGCGGTTCTTCCGCGACCGGGCCGGCGAGGGCATGGGTGTGCTCCTGGTCGAGCAGCTGGTGGATCAGCCGCTGAGCATCGCCGACCGGGTGGTCGTCCTGCGGCAGGGCCGCGTCGTGGCGCAGGGCCCGGCAGCCGACTTCGCCGATCGCGCCGCGCTCGCCGAACTGATGCTCGGACAGGTGTCCGCATGAGACCGGAGATCACGACCGTCGACTTGCCCCGCCGCTGATCCGACGCCCCGACCGGCGCGGCGCATCGCACGAACGCACGGCGCGACGCCGTCGTGCGTCCCAGGAAAGGAATTGTGCAGATGGATCTGCGACTCACGCCCTCGCAGACGGATTTCCGGAACGAGATCCGCACGTGGCTGGAGGAGAACGTCCCGACGGAGAAGTTCCAGCCGCCGTCGACCGAAGAGGGATTCGCCCGCCACCGGGAGTGGGAGCGCGCGCTGCACGGTGCGGGCTTCGCTGCCGTCCACTGGCCGGTCGAGTACGGCGGTCGCGGGATGGACCCGATCAACACCGCGATCTTCTACGACGAGTACCTGAGGGCGAACGCCCCCGCGCGACTCAACCGGCTCGCGCTGGGTCTGGCCGGCCCGACGCTCATCGAGCTCGGCGACGCTGACCAGCGCAGTCGCTGGCTGCCCAACATGCTGACTTGCGACGACATCTGGTGCCAGGGGTTCAGCGAGCCGGGGGCCGGCAGCGACCTGGCCGGGCTACGGACCCGCGGCGAGGTCTCCGGTGACACCGTCCTGGTCAACGGCCAGAAGATCTGGACGTCGCACTCGCGCTTCGCCGACTGGATCTTCGCGCTCGTCCGCACCGATCCGGACGCCCCGAAGCACAAGGGGATCACCTTCCTCATGATCGACCGGCACAGCCCGGGCGTGGAGGTCCGGCCGATCCGTCAGATGAACCACCAGGCCGACTTCGCCGAGCTGTTCTTCACCGACGTCGAGGTGCCGGTCGCCAATGTCATCGGGGGCATCGACAACGGCTGGCGCGTCGCCATGGCGACGCTCACGCACGAGCGCAGCAGCAACCTCAACACGGCCGCGCACTTCCACCAGGTCCTCGCCGAGGTGCTCGCCCTGGTGCCGGAGAACCTCCGGCGCGACCCGGTGGTCCGCCTGCAGATCGCTCGCTTCCACGAGGAGATCGAGGCCTACCGGTACATCACCCTGCGCACGCTCAGCTCCCTCTCCACGGGCAAGCAGCCCGGCCCTCAGTCGGCCATGGGCAAGTTGTGGTGGTCGGAGATGCAGACCCGCATCTTCGAATTCGGGTTGTCGATGCTCGGCGAGCGGGCCGAACTGCTCGAGCCCACCCCCGGGGAGAAGTCGGCGCTCATCCAGAGCTACTGGCTGAGCCGGGCCTCCCACATCTACGCGGGGTCGAACGAGATCCAGCGCAACATCATCTCGGAGCGGGTCCTCGGCCTGCCGAAGGGAAATTGAGATGCATTTCGACCTCGACGAGCTCCAGTACGAATTCCGGGACGCCGTCCGGAAGGTGCTGTCCGCGGAACTGTCCCCCGCCCACCTCCGCGCGATCTGGGAGGAGGGCCACGACTACTCCAGCACCATCTGGCCGCACCTGGTGTCCCTCGGGCTCCCCGAATTGCTGGTCCCAGGTGCGCACGGCGGCGGGGACGGCGCTCCGGTGGACGTCGTCCTGCTGCTGGAGGAGTGCGGCTACGCCTGCCTCCCCGAGCCGATCGTGGAGACCGGGCTGATCGCTCCGCTGGTGCTCTCCCGGTTCGGGACCGAGCAGCAGCAGGCCGAGTGGCTCCCGCGGCTGGCCGCCGGAGAGGCGATCGTCGCCACCTGCCTCGGCGAGGATCACCTCGTCGCCGATGGGGCGCGCGCTGACGCCGTCCTGGTCCGGAAGGACGACGAGCTGCACTGGGTTCCGCGGACCGCGGTCCACGCCACCCCGGTCGAGGGCATCGACCCGAGCCGCCGCCTGGCTCTCTGCGAGTTCGAGCTCGGCGCGGACACGCTGCTGGCCGCGGACCCCGAGGCGGTGCGGGCGGCCCAGGACGCCGGCGCCTTCGGCACGTCCGCGCTGCTGGTCGGGCTCGCGCAACGGCTGACCGAGACGACCCGCGACTACCTCCTCGAGCGGCAGCAGTTCGGGCGCCCGATCGGTAGCTTCCAGGCGCTCAAGCACCGCCTCGCCGACGTCGCGGTGCAGACCGAGGCGGCCCGGTCGCTGGTCTGGTACGCGTCCTACGCGCTCTCCGAAGGTTCCGCTGACGCCTCCCGCGCCGTCCACATGGCGAAGGCTGCGGCCAACGAGGCCGCCTTCGCCGCGAACTACGCCGCTCTCCAGCTGCACGGCGGCATCGGCTTCACGTGGGAGCACGACCTGCACTTCTGGCTGCAGCGCGGCAAGGCGCTGGAGCGGAGCTTCGGCTCGACCGCCCACCACCGGACGGCCCTGGCCGATGACATCCTCGCCGAGGTGTGGTCCTGATGGGCCGGAGCGGCGACGCGCGCTCGCCGGTCGACGTCCTGCTGAACGCGCGGAGCGTGGCGATCGTCGGGGCTTCGGACAACGGCATGAAGGCGTCCGGGCGGACCCTGCGCTACCTGCGCACGTACGGCTTCGCCGGGGCGATCTACCCGGTGAACCCCACCCGGACGACGGTGCAGGGGATCCCGGCCTACGCGAGCCTGGCCGACCTGCCCGAGCCGCCGGACCTGGCGGTCATCGTGCTGCCGCAGGCCGCGGTGGAGGACGCCGTGCGGGAGTGCGGTAGGGCCGGGATCGGCTTCGCCATCGTCTTCGCGTCCGGCTACGCGGAGGTCGGCGCCGAGGGCCGGGTGCTCCAGGACTCGCTGCGCGAGGTGGCCGCCGAGGCCGGCGTCCGGATCCTCGGCCCCAACAGCGTGGGCGCGGTGTCGGCCGGCAACGCCATGACCGCCACCTTCATGACCGGCCTCGACCAGGACCGGTTCACGCTGCAGGACGAGGGCATCGCGTTCGTCTCGCAGAGCGGTGCGATGGGCGGGTTCATCCTCAACCTCGCCCAGTCCAGCGGCATGGGTGTGGGCCGCTTCTTCAGCACGGGCAACGAGGTCGACCTGTCGCTGCCCGAGCTGGTCCACCAGCTCGTCGACGAGGGCTCGACCACCTCGATCCTGGCCTACGTCGAGGGCATCCGGGACGGCGCCGCCTTCGAGCGCGCCCTCGCCCGCGCCGCCGAGGAGAAGATCCCCGTCGCCGTGCTCAAGGTGGGTCGCACGGTTCGGGGCGCGGCCGCCGCGGCCTCCCACACCGGCGCGCTCGCCGGGTCGGAGGCGGTCTTCGACGGCGTCGCTCGGCGGCACGGCGTGCAGCGCGCGCACGACGTCGAGCACCTGCTCGACCTCGGGCGGGTGTTCGCCGGCTCCGCCCGACCGCACGGGCCCAAGGTCAGCATCGTCACCCTCTCCGGTGGCGCGGGGGTGCTGATGACCGACTACGCCGAGGACCTCGGTCTCGACGTCTTTCCCTGGAACGCCGAGTGGCAGGCGAAGATGGCCGAAATCCTGCCGCCCTTCGCGTCCTTCACGAACCCGATCGACACCACGGGCGCCATCGCGGCCGACCCGGACATGCTCCCGAACGCCCTCCGGGTGTGCGTCGCCAATCCCGAGACGGACCTGGTGATGGTCCTCCTCGGCAACATGGAGGCCGAGGAGGACCGGGTCTGCGCCGGCATCCTGGCCGTCGCCGCGACCACGGACAAGCCGGTGCTGGTGGCCTGGGTGGGCGGTTCCGGGCGGCCGGCGCGGATCCTGTCGGCCGGCGGGGTGCCCACGTTCGGCGAGCCCGTGCGCGCCATGCGCGCGGCGGCCGGGCTGGTCTCCTGGGCCACGCACCGGCCGGCCGTACCGCAGCGGACCGGCGAGGACGCCGGAGCGCGGCCGGAGGAGCTGGCCGTCGTCCGGTCGGCGCGCGCGGCGGGCCGGAAGTTCCTGGACGAGGTGGCCAGCAAGCGGATCCTGGCGGCCTGCGGCGTCCCGGTGGTCCAGGAGGTGCCGGCGGCGTCCGCCGAGTCGGCCGTCGTGGCCGCGGACGAGCTCGGCTACCCCGTCGTCCTCAAGCTGCTGTCGGACGAGGTCGCGCACAAGTCCGAGCTCGGCGGTGTGCGGCTCGGCCTCACGACGGCCGACATGGTCCGGTCCGCGGCGCAGGACGTGCTGGCCGCCGCGGCCGGGCACGGGATCGCCGACGCCCGGGTGGTGGTGCAGCAGCAGCTGGACGCGGAGACCGAGCTGATCCTGGGCATGACGGTGGACCCAACGTTCGGCCCCGTGACCATGGTCGGCCTGGGCGGGGTCCTCGCCGAGGTGATGCAGGACGTGCAGGTGCGTCCCGCTCCGGTCACCGAGGACGAGGCGCAGGAGATGGTGGCCGACCTCCGGCTGGTCGAGCTCCTGCGCGGCGTGCGCGGGCGGCGCGCGGTGGACGAGGCGGCCCTCGCCAAGACCATCGCCGCGTTCTCGCGCTACACGTGCGCGCTCGAAGGTCTCGTCGAGTCCGTCGAGATCAACCCGCTCCTGATCGACCCGACCGGCCAGCCGGTCGCCGTGGACGCGCTGATCGTCCTCACGGGCGAGGACGGTGCGGCATGAGCACCGCCAGGCGGTGCGCCGTCGTGACCGGCGGTGCGCGCGGGATCGGCGAGGCGATCACCCGGGAGCTGCTCGCCCGCGGTACGGACGTCGTCGTCGCCGACTGGAACGCGACCGCGATCGACGAGTTCCGCCCGCCGGCCGACCAGGACGGCGGCCGGGTCACCCTGGTGCGGGCCGACGTGTCGCAGGAGGCCGACTGGTTCCGTGTGCTGGAGGTCGCCCGGTCCACCTACGGGCCCGTGACGGTGCTGGTGAACAACGCGGCCATCTCCCCGAAGCGGGACGGCCGCCGGACACCGACGAGCGAGATGTCCCTGGACGAGTGGCACAGCGTCCTGGCGGTCAACCTCACCGGCGCCTTCCTGGGATCCAAGCTGGTCCACGCCGACATGAGCGCGGCCGGCTGGGGGCGGATCGTCAACATCTCGTCCCAGGCGGCGCGCACCGGGGCCCGCGTCGCGGGTGTCCACTACGGCGCGACCAAGGCCGCATTGCTCGGCCTGACCCGCACTCTCGCGTTCGAGTACGGGCCCGATGGCATCACGGTCAACGCCGTCACCCCCGGCCGGATCATGACGCCCATGGCGGCGGGCGTCGCCGACGAGGTCAACCAGGCGATGCAGCGCGACATCCCGGTCGGTCGCCTCGGGACGCCGGAGGACACCGCGGCGGTCGTGGGCTTCCTCGTCTCGGACCAGGCCGGCTTCGTGAACGGCGCGACGGTCGACGCCAACGGCGGCAGCTGGATGGGCTGACCCCGCCCCGGCCGCGAACTGCCTGCGACATCCGTCCGAGCGGACGGCCCTAATGCACGGCCCAGAGATGGAGGTTCGGTCAGACATGAACGACGAGTACACCGAGGCCCGGATTCGAACTGCCCTACAGAGCGCCAATCTCAACGTCCTCCGTCTCGCCCTCTACCAGGCGACCGGTGATCCGGACCTGGCGGCGATGGAGGTCGTGCGGGTTCCGATGCGCGGCGGCGCGTTCTTCGGCTACCTGGTGGCCGAGCAGCACCATGAGGCCATCAAGGAGAAGGCCCTCCGCTTCCTCCTGCAGCGGCCGAGCATCGACGACATCCGCATCCCGGAGGACGACGAGCTGCGCGCCATGATGGCGCTCCTGACCGGCGAGGAGCTGAGCGACAGCGAGTTCCGCTTCGGTCGGGAGGAGCTGGCCCTGGACCCGTTCCCGCGCCGGGCGCAGTGGTCGGGCGAGCGGCCGGCCGCCGCGGACGACGTCACGGTCGTCATCGTCGGCGCGGGCGCCAGCGGCATCGCCTCGGCGATCCAGTTCGAGCTGCTGGGCATCCCCTACGCCATCTACGAGCGGCAGTCCGAGATCGGTGGCACCTGGAACCTCAACCGGTATCCCGACGCGCGCGTCGACACGAGCAGCTTCCTGTACCAGTTCAAGTTCGAGAAGAACTACCCCTGGACGGAGTACTTCGCCTCCCAGGTCGAGGTGAAGCGCTACCTCGAGCACGTCGCCAGGAAGTACGGCGTCTACGACAAGATCCACTTCGACGTCGAAGTCACCAAGGCGCACTTCGACGAGGCGAACTCCCTGTGGGGGCTGGAGCTGCTCCGCGGCGGTGCCGTCGAGCGGCTCACGGCCGACGTCGTGGTGAGCGCCGCCGGCCTGTTCAGCACCCCGAAGTTCCCCGACATCCCGGGCATCGACGAGTACGAGGGCCAGCTGTTCCACACCACGGCCTGGGGCATGGACTACGACGCCACCGGACGGCGGATCGCGGTGATCGGCAACGGTTCGACCGGTGTGCAGTTGGTGCCGAAGCTGGCGCAGACCGCCGAGCAGGTCTACGCCTTCCAGCGGACCCCGCAGTGGATCTCGCCCATGGAGAACTACCGCGAGCTGATCACGCCGGACATCCGCTGGCTGTTCGATCACGTGCCCGCCTACTGGAACTGGTTCTGCTACTCCAGCCAGGTCACCAGCTCGGGCATGCAGGGGGCGCAGGTCTACGACCGCGAGTGGCAGAAGTCCGGGGGCCTGATCAGTGAGCGCAACGACGGGATGCGGACCACCCTGACCGAGTACATCCGCAGCAAGGTCGGCCACGACCCCGACCTGTTCGCCCGCTGCCTCCCGGACTACGCGCCGCTCGCCCGCCGGCTGGTCGTCGACAACGGCTGGTACGACGCCCTGGTGCGGGACAACGTCGAGTTGGTGACCGAGGGGATCAGCCACCTCACGCCGAAGGGGATCGCCACCGTCGACGGCGAGGTGCGCGAGGTGGACACCATCGTCTTCGCGGCCGGGTTCGAGGTCAGCAAGTACATGTGGCCGACGGAGTACGTGGGCCGCGACGGCGTCCGCATGGAGGACCTCTGGGAGAAGGACGGGCCGCGCGCCCACCTGGGTCTCCTCGTGCCCGGGTTCCCCAACCTCTTCGTCTTCTACGGGCCCAACTCCCAGCCGCGGGCCGGCGCGTTCCTCTCCTGGATCGAGATCTGGGCGCGCTACACCGCGCAGGCCGTGGCCTCGATGCTCGAGTCCGGCCACCGGACCATGGAGGTCAAGCAGGAGGTCTTCGAGGAGTACAACGCCCGCCTCGACGA
>JAOPXF010000222.1 GCA_025965295.1 Nocardioides sp. | reverse complement strand
TGTTGGTCACCGAGCCGCTCATGCGGACCGGTCCCTTGCGCGGGACGTACGACGGGGAGAGCGACTCGATCTCGACCGTCAGCGGGGTCGCGTCGGCGGCGCCCGCGCGAGCCCCGGCCGCCGGCCGGGCGTGCGCCTGGGAGGTCAGTGGGAGGGGTTCGCCGGCGCTCGGCGCCGGCAGGGCGTCCGCAGGAGCGGCACCGAGGGGCGCCGCCAGCACCGCCACGACTGCCGCGAGGGCAGGCAGCAGTGAGGAAGGGCGGAGCACGGCGTCGACTTTAGGGCACCGCCCTGTGCCCGGACCCGGTGCGCGCCGGCCCGGCCCCGCGGGGACTAAAGTTGCCTCCCGTGCCCGACGCCCCGCTGCCCCCTCTCCAGATCACCGACGTCCAGCGCTCGGTGAGCGTCGAGCTGGACCGGATCGCGTCGGTGATCGACGAGCTCGGCGAGCGGTTCCGCGCCGCGGGCCACGAGCTGGCCCTGGTGGGCGGGCCCGTTCGCGACGCGATGCTCGGCCGCCAGCACAACGACCTCGACTTCACGACCTCCGCGCGGCCCGAAGAGACCGAGGCGCTGCTCAAGGGCTGGGCCGAGGCGATCTGGGACATGGGGCGCGCGTTCGGCACGATCGGCTGCCGCAAGGGTGAGTGGCAGGTCGAGATCACGACGTACCGCTCGGAGTCCTACGACCCCACCTCGCGCAAGCCCGACGTCGAGTTCGGGGACTCCCTCGTCGGCGACCTGGGGCGCCGCGACTTCACCGTGAACGCGATGGCGGTCCGGGTGCCCGGTCGCGTGCTCGAGGACCCGTACGGCGGCGTCGTCGACCTCGCCCACCGCGTGCTCCGCACGCCGGGGCGCCCGGAGGACTCGTTCTCCGACGACCCGCTGCGGATGATGCGGGCCGCCCGGTTCGCGGCCCAGCTCGGTTTCACCGTCGACCCCGGCGTCGTGGCCGCCATGACCGCGATGGCGGACCGGATCGACATCATCTCCGCCGAGCGGGTCCGCGACGAGCTGGTCAAGCTGGTGTGCGCTCCCTATCCGCGGCTGGGGTTGAGCCTGCTCGTCGAGACCGGGCTGGCCGAGCGGGTGCTGCCCGAGCTCCCGGCGCTGGCCCTCGAGCGCGACGAGCACCACCGGCACAAGGACGTCTACGAGCACACGCTCACCGTCCTGGAGCAGTCGATCGACCTGGAGCCGCGGCTCCCCGGAGGCGGGCCGGACTTCGTCTCGCGCTTCGCCGCGCTGATGCACGACGTCGGCAAGCCGCGCACCCGCAAGTTCGTCGACGACGGCACCGTCACCTTCCACCACCACGACGTCGTCGGCGCCAAGATCACCCGCAAGCGGATGAAGGCGCTGCGCTTCTCCAACGACGAGATCGACGCGGTGGGCAGGCTCGTCGAGCTCCACCTGCGCTTCCACGGGTACGGCTCGGGCGAGTGGACCGACTCCGCCGTACGCCGTTACGTCCGCGACGCCGGCGACGAGCTCGAGCGCCTGCACATCCTGACCAGGGCCGACTGCACGACCCGCAACCAGCGGAAGGCCGACCGGCTCCGCCGTACCTACGACGAGCTCGAGGAGCGGATCGCCCGGCTGTCGGAGGAGGAGGAGCTGGCCTCGATCCGGCCGGACCTCGACGGCAACCAGATCATGGAGATCCTCGGGATCGGCCCCGGTCGCGAGGTCGGCGAGGCGTACCACCACCTGCTCGAGCTGCGCATGGACCGTGGCCCGATGTCGCAGGACGAGGCCCGCGAGGCGCTGCTGGCCTGGGCCGCCGCGCGCTGAGCCGGATGCCCGGTGCCCACGTGGTGGGCGTCACGGTGCGTTGTTGACACGCGTTCAGTAGGTTCGGGGCACCACCGACCCCCGACACCGGAGCGTGACATGTCCCAGACCAACCACGGCGAGATCGAGGCCCTCGAGGAGACCGTCGAGGTCGACGCCCCGCCCGCGAAGGTGTGGTCCCTCGTCTCGGACGTGAAGCGGATGGCGTCGTGGAGCCCCCAGGTCGTGAAGACCTTCGTCCGCGGCGGCGGCCCCGTGCAGCTGGGGACCCGCACCGTCAACATCAACCACAAGGGACTGCTGGTGTGGCCGACGCAGGCCAAGGTGGTCCGCTTCGAGCCGCACCGCGAGTTCGCGATCCGGGTCAAGGACAACTTCACGATCTGGTCCTTCACCCTCGAGCCCACCAAGGCCGGTGGCACCCGGATCGTCCAGCGCCGCGAGACCCCCGACGGGGTCTCGTCGATCTCGCTCCGGCTGACCGACGCCGTCCTCGGCGGCCAGGCGGGTTTCACCGCCGAGCTGCGCCGGGGCATGCGCCAGACCCTCGACCGGATCAAGGCCGAGGCCGAGCGCTGACCACGCCGCGTTCGGCGACGGCTCGGGCGCACGCAATCGTTCAATTGTTGGGCAAACGACCTGATCTCACGTCGGGCCGGTGTCTTTCCGTTCAATTGAACGGTTGCGCGCAGCTGCCGGTCGAGAGGAGGACGCCGGATCAGGCCGCGGGCTTCCTGCCGGGGAAGTGGGGACGCCAGTCATCGACGGGCGGCGGGAGGAACAGCCCGCGCTTCCGGAGCAGACGCCAGACGCGCTCGACGGTGCGTCCCGGTTCGACGTAGATCCCCCGGGAAGTCACCTTGAGGATCCGCCACTCCTCGTTGTCGAGGAACTCGCGTCGGTCCAGGTCGCTCTCCCAGTTCTCCATGATCTCGACGTGCTGGCGGCCGTCGTACTCCACGATGACCCGCAGTCGTGGGTAGCTGAGGTCGAAGCGGGCCACGATGCGACCGTCCTCGTCACGCAACATGAAGTTGACCTCCGGCTCGGGGAGACCAGCCAGGACCAACAGCATGCGCAGTCGGCTCTCCATGGGTGAGTCGACCCCGTCACGGACGAACTGGGCGGCGTACCGAGCGGCCGGCGACCAGTAGTCGCGAGTCTTGTCGAGCGCGGCAACCAGCTCCTCCGCCTTCATTCCGAACACCCGTATCAGCGAATCGCCCGCCACCACCAGGTCGACCAGGTCGAGCACCGAGGCGAGCTCGATGAACATGCGGGCGGGATCGGAGACGAGGATCCCCCCGTGCCTGCGGACGCGGGTGTGAAGAGGCGCCACGTGAGGCTTGAGGCCCGGCTGCCACCGACGGTCCTCGCTGTGTCGCACGCTCACGTGGACGAGCGAGGTCTGGGGGACGACGACGCCACACCAGTGCGCTGCGCTCACGTGACTCGCCCATGCGCCCTCGGGAAGGAGGAGCAGGGCCCCCTCGATCCGCTCCCGTTGCGTGGGTCGGACTGCACTCGAGATGTACACCCCGCGGAAGATGCGCCGGAACCTGGAACCTCCGAGGCGTCGGGGACTGATGCCGGCGGCCACGGCGTCGGCTCTCGTGAATGGGCGTTTGGTGTCGAGCATGCGCCCGAACATCGCACGAATCCGGCGCTCGCGAGTCGGTCATCCACAGGGGGCGATTCGCCTGGTCAATCGGCGGCGCTCACATCCGTTCAATTGAACGGAAAGACACCGTCCCGACGTGGGATCAGGTCGTTTGCCCAGCAATTGAACGAATACGCGCAGCTGACCACGCCGACCCGCCCGAAACTTTCGGGCGGGTCAGCGCTGCTACGGGTCAGCGGATGCTGCCGAACCCTTCGACGAAGGCCCGGCCGCGGGTCACGACGAGCCGGATGGTGTGCCGGCCGGCGCCGAGGCCCTTGAAGACCCGGTGCGCGGTCAGCTTGGGGGTCGAGCCGGAGCCGCGGAAGGACACCGTGCCGACCCGGACCCCGTCCACCAGGACGGTGCCGCTGCCGCCGCGGGCGGCGGTGCCGTACCAGAGGTCGATCTGCGGGCCGGTGAACGAGGCGGTCAGGGTGTCCTTGCCGGACCCCCGGCCGCCGTTGTCGCAGTAGCTGCCGCCCCGGACGCTGCCGTCTCGGACCATCCGCCAGCTGCCGTGCCAGGTCACGCTGTCGGCGCCGCACCCGATCTCGCGACGCACGAGCACCCGCTGCCGGACCGTGTCGAACTCGCCTCCGGAGTCGGTCACGGTGAGCGTGACCTTCCGGTAGCCGGCCCTGTCGAACCGGGTCTTCACGACCCGGCCCACGGCGTCGACCTTCGAGCCGCCGTCACCGAAGTTCCACACGTAGTGCAGCTTCTTCGAGGAGGTCTCGGCGTCCCTCGACCCGACCCCCGACAGCCGCACGCGCTGGTGCGTGTACGGCGACGCCGGGACGACCTTGGCCTTCGCCCGCGGGGCCTGGTTGCCGGTGCCCTCCGCGACGGTGACCGTCACGGTGTCCGTGTCGGTCGCGCCGTCGGGGTCGGTCACCAGGACGGTCACGTCGTAGGTGCCCGCCTGGTTGAACCGGTGCGAGACGTCCACCCCGGCCGCGTCCTTGGGGGAGCCGCCGTTGCCGAAGTCCCAGCTGTAGTTCAGGTCGTCCGGCGTCTCGGCGTCGTCGCTGCCCGCGGCGCTGAAGTCGACCCGCTCGCCGGTCGTCGCCGTCGCGGGCGTCGCCTTCGCCTTCGCGGTGGGCGCCGTGTTGTCCGGGGCGGCGACGGGCGTGTAGCCGTAGTCGAACGTCCCGCAGCCGCTGCCCATCGTGAACTGCACGTTGCCGGTCAGGTCACCGTCGGAGGTCTGCGGACCGACCCCGTCGCCCGACATCGAGAGCACCTTGAAGCCCAGGCAGTCGTACTGGAAGCGCCACGGGTTCGCGACGTCGGCGTACCTGTTGTCGACGGCCGTGTTCGACGGGTCGGTGTAGTTGTCGGTGTGCCCCGCGCCGGAGTCGGAGTACGTCGATCGCGCGGCCGCGGCCGTGAAGGCGGCGTCACTCAGGTCGGGCGTCTCGTTGCCGGGCTCGGGGACCGAGTCCAGCGGTGACTGGGCCGGCGGGTCGTCGGTGCCGGCGTTGCCGTAGCCGTGCGCCTCGTCGGTGTAGGCGAGGTAGAGACCCGACTGGAAGGCGATCGGGTCACGGTCGACCTGGCCGTGTCCGTCGTCGTCGAAGCCCGAACGGTCGCGCATCTCGAGGTAGTAGGCGTGGTCGAACGCCGCCTCGTCGCCGGCCTTCACGTAGTTCCAGCCCTTGGTGCAGTCGCCACCGGGGTTGTCGGCCTTGCAGCCGCCGTTGAAGACGCGCGGGTCGTCGGGGCCGCCGTCGGACTCGAAGTCGGTGCTGAGCAGGACCTGCTCGCCGGACGGGGTGGTCGCGGTGACCTTGACGTCGTCGATGAACCAGCCCGGCCGGGCCAGGCCCGGGTCGGTGGCGTAGCTGAACCGCAGCACCGGGGTGGTCGCGCCGGCCAGGTCGGAGATGTCGAAGCTGTCGGCGATGAAGTCGGCCGGCGGGTAGTTGCCTGCGACCCGGTCGACGGTCTCGGTGCCGGCCTCGTAGGACCCGCTCGACCCGGTGATGCCGTTGTCGTAGGCGCCCTGGCAGGCGTTCTGGTTGGCGTTGCCGGGGACCCCGGCGTTGGAGGTCGTCGTGCCGTTGGTCGACGGGTGCGAGGTGAACGTCTCGCCGCCGTCCTTCGAGGTGAGGACGTAGCCGTAGTCGTAGTCCCACTCGATGTCGAAGGACGACTTGAAGTCGAGCGTGACGGTCGAGCCCGTCGGCAGCGCGCTGAGGCCCGGGACCGAGAAGTCCAGGTTGTGACCGCCGCCGTTGGTGTTGCACCCGAAGTCGTTGCCGGACCCGGAGAACCAGGCGTGCGACTTGGTCGCCTTGTCACCGGTGTCGAACTTCGCCGGGTCGAGGAGCTGGCGACCGGGCAGCTTGGCGACGTACATGAGCGAGTTGTGCACGGTGCCGTCGACGCCGTTGGTCAGCGTGTACGGGGTGCCGTCGGGCTGTTGCCACGTGATCTTGCCGGTGTCCTGCTTGGAGTCGGTCCAGCCGTTGACGGTCTTGTTCGTGCCGGGCTCGAGCACCTGGGGGACGACCCAGCCGAGCTCCTGGCGGGAGAAGGCGTCCATGTTCTGCGACTTGTCGGTCGCCATCAGGTTCCAGTCGCCGTACGTCTCGCGGCTGCCGGTGGAGTAGAAGTCCGGCAGGCCGAGCGAGTGGCCGTACTCGTGGGAGATCACGCTCGCCTTGTCGATGGCGGTCTCGGGGTTGAGGTTGTAGGGACCGACCCGGACGAAGACCTTGAGGGCGTCGCCCTTGTCGGTGGTCGTCATGTCCTTGTAGGTGGTGTCGGTGTACCAGAGCGGCTGGCCCTCGAGGTCCTTGAGCTGGTCGTCGGTCGTGAAGCCGGGCAGGCCGGTCACCGGGTCGGAGTAGTAGTACTCGAGCGAGGAGCTGTGCGGCCAGATGTTGTCGTACGGCGCGAGGTCGGACTCCGCGTCCGAGCAGGCGCCGAGCTGGGAGGCACCGTTGCCGCCACAGCCGGCGAAGACGCCCATGAAGAAGTCGACCACGCCGTCCTTGTCGGTGTCGTAGTCGGAGTAGTCGATCTCCGGGTCGGCGATCGCGGCGGCGTCGGCCACGACCTTGCCGGTCGGGCCGCAGCCGCTGTCGATCTGCTGGAGGGCGGCGACGCCGGCCAGCGAGCCGACGATGGCCGAGCCGTTGGCGTCGTCGCCGTAGTAGTCGGTGCTGCCGGGCAGGTTGTAGACGCCGTTGGTGATCCGCTCGGGGTAGAGCGGGGTGCCCTCCGCCGGGACCGGCGAGTCCGCGAACGTCACGCCGTGGCACGTGTTGAGGGTCGTGGGGTCGGTCTGGGTGAAGGGGAAGCCCGGCGCGTAGGTGAAGTCGGCAGTGGCGATCCCGTCGGACGGGACGGTGCCGTGCGGGAAGAGCTGCCCGATCGACATCTCCTGGTAGAGGTTGTACGTCGAGCCGGTGGTGGCCGGGTCGTTGATGACCTTGGCGAGGTCGTCGCCGCTGTGGTCGGCCTGGTAGGCACGGTCGGTGTACTGGATCGGGATGACCGGGAACGGCCGGTCGCCGTAGCGCGCGGTGTCGAAGTTCTCGCTCGGGGGGATCACCTTGGGGCCGTGGCTGACCACGGTCGCGTTCGCGGTGGCCGAGGTGAGGCTCGCGGTCGTCGAGAGGTCGCGCCAGACGATCTCGGCGTTCTCGGCCGTCGTCGCGGCCTTGCTCTCCAGGACCAGGGTGACGCTGCCGGGGGTGGTGCCGGCCTGGGCCGGGACCGAGGGGACGGTCCAGGTGATCGAGCTCGGGTTGACCGGGTGCGTGCCCGGACCGCTCGCGTTGGTGAAGGTGCTGCCGGCCGGGGCGGTCACGGTGACGACGGCGCCGGCGATCGGGAGCGCGGTGGGGTTGGTGACGATGATCCGCGAGGGGTAGGTGTCGCCGGGCTTCACCCAGCCGACCGAGGACACGAAGCTGTTCTCGATCTCCAGCCCGGTGGCGGCGGCCTCGACGGTCACCGCGCCGGCGCCGGCGTCCTTCGCTGCGTACCCGTCGTACGTCGCGTCCAGCGCGCGTACGCCGAGCGAGAGCGGGGCCAAGGTCTGGGGCAGGCCGCGGGTGATCGTCCCGGGCACCATCGTGGAGAAGGTGCCGTCGGCGGCCGCGGTGACGTGCTGGGTGCCGAGCACCCGGCCGGTCGCGTCGGTGACCGCGAGCGTGAAGCTCGCCGGGACGCCGGCGCCGGGCCTGCCGACGACCGCCTGGGTGACCTTGCTGGCCGTGCCGGAGACCTTGAAGCGGGCGCCGCGCTGGATCGTCGCGGACTGGGCGTCGAACGCCACCGTGAGCAGGCGCTTGCCGAACGTGGCGGCGGGGCCGGACGGCTCCCCCGCGGTGGCGGCCGAGGGCGGCAGCGTGGCGAGAGCGGTGGCGAGGCCGGCGACCAGCGCGGTGGTGACCGCTGCGATCCGGAGGCGTCGGGGGCGAGGCACGGGCATGGGCATCCTCAGGGCATGGAGTCACCGGGGTGGGGCGACTCGGGTGAATACGCCAACGACCCGAGACCGCTGGGAGTTACGCGCCAGCGGCGGCACGGCCCGCTCGTTCCCGTTGCCGCGGCCGCCGAAACGGGTGCGGGCGCCCGGACCAGACCACCCAGGACATGCAACAGCCCCCGGGACCGTGAGGTCCCGGGGGCCGGGTGCTGAGGGTGTTCAGCGGAGGGAGGAGGTCACTCCTCGCCTGCAATGAAGGCCTCGACGCGGCGGCGGCCCTCGTCGTCGGGGAGCTGCACCGGCGGGGACTTCATGAGGTACGACGACGCCGAGATGATCGGGCCGCCCAGACCGCGGTCGAGGGCGATCTTCGCGGCGCGGATCGCGTCGATGATGATGCCGGCGGAGTTCGGGGAGTCCCAGACCTCGAGCTTGTACTCGAGGTTGAGCGGGACGTCACCGAAGGCGCGACCCTCGAGGCGGACGTAGGCCCACTTGCGGTCGTCGAGCCACTGGACGTAGTCGGACGGGCCGATGTGCACGTTGCGGGCGCCGAGGTCGTGGTCGATGTTCGACGTGACGGCCTGCGTCTTCGAGATCTTCTTCGACTCGAGGCGGTCGCGCTCGAGCATGTTCTTGAAGTCCATGTTGCCGCCGACGTTGAGCTGGTAGGTGCGGTCCAGCACCACGCCGCGGTCCTCGAACAGCTTCGCCATCACGCGGTGGGTGATGGTGGCACCGACCTGCGACTTGATGTCGTCGCCGATGATCGGGACGCCGGCGTCCTCGAACTTCTTGGCCCAGACCGGGTCGGAGGCGATGAAGACGGGAAGCGCGTTGACGAAGGCGACGTTGGCGTCGATCGCGCACTGCGCGTAGAACTTGTCGGCCAGCTCGGAGCCCACCGGCAGGTAGGACACGAGCACGTCGGCCTGGGTGTCCTTGAGGATCTGGACGACGTCGACGCCCTCGCCGTCGGCCTCCTCGATCGTCTCGCGGTAGTACTTGCCGAGACCGTCGAGCGTGTGGCCGCGCTGCACGGTGACGCCCAGGGGCGGCACGTCGGCGAACTTGATCGTGTTGTTCTCGGACGCCTGCGTCGCCTCGGACAGGTCGAAGCCGACCTTCTTGGCATCCACGTCGAACGCCGCCACGAACTCGACGTCGCGGACGTGGTAGTCGCCGAACATGACGTGCATGAGACCCGGGACGGTGCCCTCGGGGTAGGCGTCCTTGTAGTAATACACACCATGGATCAGGGATGTGGCGCAGTTGCCAACTCCCACGATTGCTACTCTAACCGAACCAATCGGGATTCCTTCCTAGTCTGACTTCTGTCTGACTGAGTGTGACGA
>JAOPXF010000189.1 GCA_025965295.1 Nocardioides sp. | reverse complement strand
CTGGAGCCGTGGGTCCTCGACGCGGTCGACGATGACCACCCCGACCCCGCTCGCGCCGGTGCGGGGCTTGATCACCACCGTGCCGTGCCGGTCGACGGCGGCCCGCAGGCCGGGGACGAGCGTGCGGTCGTCCACCAGCTCGGTCGGCACGACCGGGACCCGGTCGGCGAGGTCGAGGAGGTAGGCCTTGTCGGCGTTCCAGGCGAACACGTCGGCGCCGTTGAGGAACGGCGTGCTGCGCTCGACCGCCCGGGTCCAGCGGACGAACTCGGCGTGGCGGCGCTGGTAGTCCCAGGTGGCGCGTACGGCGACCAGGTCGGCCGCCGCCCAGTCGACGTCGGGGTCGTCCCAGCACACCCACCGGGCCTCGACCCCGCGCTCGGCGAGGGCCCCCACGAGCACCTCACCACCGGGCTCACCGTCCGGGCACAGGTTGAACGTGGCGAGGAGGACGCGGGGCACCCGGCGAGGCTAGCCGAGCTCGGCTGAGCTGGGGGGCCACCCGCTCACCGGCTCAGAAGCGCGCGAGGATCGCGTCCGCGAACGGGCCGGCGTTGAGCGGCATCACGTCGAGGTAGAGGCCCGGCTCGGTCAGCTCGATCTCGCAGACGACCAGGCCGTCGTCGTACCACATCATGTCGACGCGGCCGTAGACGATCTCGGCACCGATCAGGTCCACCGTCGTGGCGATCGCCTGCGCGGCGAGGAGGGCGGCCTCGTCGGACAGCTCGACGGAGCGCGAGTGGCCGCCGTACTGCTGCTGCACGCGGATCTCACCGGGGCCCGGCACCTTGTCCACCTGGCTGACCGGGCGGCCGGCGATCACGAAGACCGAGGTCTCGCCGTGCTCGCGCACCGTGTCGATGAGCGGCTGCACGACCCAGGGCCCCTGGTGGCTGTCGGCGGAGGGCAGCCAGCCGCGACCACCCTCCACGACCTCGACCCCGCGTCCGCCCGCGCCCACCCGGGGCTTGAGGACCGCCGTTCCGAACTGCTTGGCGGCGGCGCGCACCGCCATCACGTCGTCGGCGGCGACGGTGGGGACGACCGGGAGCCCGGCGCGGGCCAGGTCGATGAGGTAGCTCTTGTCGGTGTTCCACCGGAACACGTCCGCGCCGTTGAGGAGGGCCGGTCCCACCCCCGTCGCCCAGCCGAGGAACTCGCCCAGCCGCGTGGAGTAGTCCCACGCCGACCGGACGGCCACCACCTGCGCGGCACCCCAGTCGACCGACAGGTCGTCCCACAACACCCACCGGCTCTCGAGGCCGCGGGCCGCGAGCGCGGTGTCGAGGGCGGCATGCCCGGGCTCGCCCTCTGCCCACTCCTGGCAGGTGACCAGCAGGACCGGCGACTCGGACACGGGCACTCCTCGGTGGGTGATGGTCCCAGACCCTAACCGACCGAGAACCCGTCGCGACGGCGCGCAACGCGTTGGCCCGGAGGGGGTGGCGGCCGTCGGCGACGGGCCCTGCGACGAACGTGCGTGCTGGGTGTGTCGATTTCGTTCGCTCCCGCACGTCATCTCGGTGTCAGACTCAAGCAGCACCAACCGAGAGGACCCCGACATGACCGAGTACGTCGTCCTGATCCCGGGCCACGAGAGCACCTGGGAGGCCAGCTCCGAGGAGCAGAAGGCCGAGGTGTACGCCAAGCACGGCGAGTTCGCGCGGCTCCTGGCCGAGCGCGGTCACAAGGTGATCGGCGGCAACCACCTGAGCCCCTCCCGTGAGGCCAAGATCGTGCGCAACGGAGCCGGCGGACTCGCCGTCACCGACGGCCCGTACGCCGAGACCGTCGAGCAGCTCACCGGCTACTACCTCATCGACACCGACGACCTGGACGACCTGCTCGAGGTCGTGGGCGTGCTCGCCAGCGCCGAGGGTGCGATCGAGGTCCGTCCGACCGTCGACCACAGCGGGGACATGGCGTGACCCGTCGCGCCCCGCTCCCGGATGACGGGACGGCGTGACCGACCACCTCGCCGACGCGCTGCGCGACGAGTGGGGACGCCTGCTGGCCCTGCTCGTCGCGCAGTTCCGACGCCTGGACCTGGCCGAGGACGGGCTGGCCGACGCCTTCGAGGCGGCCGCCCGGACCTGGCCGGAGGACGGCGTACCGACGAACCCACCGGCGTGGCTGCTCACCGTGGCCCGCCGACGGATCCTCGACCGGCTGCGCGCGGACGAGGTGGCCGCACGCAAGCTGCCGCTGCTGGTTGTCGAGGCCGAGCTCACGGAGGAGGCGCAACGCACGATGGCGGACGCCGGGCAGGTGGTGACCGACGAGCGGCTCCGTCTGGTGCTGCTCTGTGCGCACCCGTCGCTGCCCGGCGAGGCGGCCGCGGCGCTGACCCTGCGCCTGGTGCTGGGCGTCTCGACCGAGGACATCGCTCGGCTGTTCCTGGTGCCGACCGCGACGATGGCCGCCCGGCTCACCCGGGCGCGCAAGCGGCTCGCCGGCGAGCGCTTCGCGTTGCCCTCCGGGGCAGAGCTCGAGTCGCGGGTCGCCGCGGTGGCGGACGTGGCCTACCTGGCGTTCACGGCCGGCTACGCGCCGGGCTCCGGGGCGGACGTGCTGCGCGGCGATGTCGCGGCCGAGGCGATCCGGCTGGTGCGCGTGCTGCGCGAGGTGGTGCCGGCCGGACTCGCGGGCAGCACCGACCTCGACGCGCTGCTCGCACTGATGCTGATCCAGCACTCGCGTCGCGACGCCCGGGTCCGGGACGGTCGGCCGGTCCTGCTGCCCGACCAGGACCGGTCGCGCTGGCACCACGACGAGGCGTCGGCCGGGATCGCGCTGATCACGCCGCTGACGTCCGCCCCCGGCACGCCGTACCTCCTCCAGGCGCTGATCGCCGCCGAGCACGCGATCGCTCCCACGGCGGCCGCGACCGACTGGTCGCGGATCGCCACCCGCTACGCCGAGCTGGAGGAGCTCATCGGCTCCCCCGTGGTCCGGCTCAACCGGGCGGTCGCGGTCGCGGAGGCCGACGGCCCGCTCGCCGGGCTGGCGCTGCTCGACGGCCTGGTGCTCCCCGGCCACCGGCTCCCCGCGGCCCGCGCCGAGCTGCTGGCCCGCGCCGGGCACACCGACGCCGCCCGCACGTCGTACGACGAGGCCATCGGGCGCTGCCCGAACCTCGCCGAGCGCGCGCACCTGATCGAGCGCCGCGCCCGGTTGTAACGCGCTGTTATCGGATCTGGGCGACCGTTACCACGGGTCCCTAGATCACATAACTGCGCGTTACATGGACGATCAGCAGCCGCCGGCGACGGCCGGGATGACCGAGATCTGGGTGCCGTCGGGGGTGGCGGTGTCGAGGTTCTCGAGGAACCGTACGTCGTCGTTGCCGACGTAGACGTTCACGAACCGGCGCAGCTGCCCGGCCTCGTCGAGGATCCGGCCCTTGATGCCGGAGTAGCTGGCGTCGAGGTCGTCGAGCACCTCGGCCAGGGTCTCGCCCGCGGCGGTCACCTCGGACTCACCGCCGGTGTAGGTGCGGAGGATGGTGGGGATCCGGACGGAAACGCTCATGGGTGCTGGTGCTCCTTGGACGAGACTCAGGCGATGCCGGTGGCGGCGAACGCGGCGTACGAGGGGTCGATGGTGGCGACGGGTCCGACCGAGCCGGAGACGGCGTCCAGCGTCTTGAGCCCGTGGCCGGTGTTGATGACCACGGTCTCGAGGCTGGTGTCGAGCTGGCCGGTCTCGACGAGCTTCTTCAGCACGCCGACCGTGGTGCCGCCGGCGGTCTCGGTGAAGATCCCCTCGGTGCGGGCCAGCAGCACGATCGCCTCGCGGACCTGGTCGTCGGTGATGTCCTCGACGGCGCCGCCGGTCTCCCGGCAGATGTCGAGCACGTAGATGCCGTCGGCCGGGTTGCCGATCGCCAGGCTCTTGGCGATCGTGTCCGGCTTGACCGGTCGGATCGCGTCGGTGTTGGCCTTGTAGGCCACCGACACCGGGGAGCACCCGGTCGCCTGCGCGCCGAACACCTTGTAGGGCTTGTCCTCGACGAGGCCGAGCTCGACCAGCTCACCGAACGCCTTGTGCACCTTGGTCAGCTGCGACCCCGACGCCACCGGGATGACGATCTGGTCGGGCAGCCGCCAGCCGAGCTGTTCG
>JAOPXF010000188.1 GCA_025965295.1 Nocardioides sp. | reverse complement strand
CGCCGCAGCCTCATCGACGCCAAGACCGGCTCGGATCCCCTGCCAGAACCGACGCTCGTGCTCACGCGGCAGGTCGGGCTTGGTGAACTTCCTCATCGCAACTCCTCAAAGAGGGTGTTGCGTCACTGCCTCGATTCCGCCACACCTGCGTGTTCCCCTGGTGCACCCGACCCGCCCGCACCACCAGCCCCGGCGAACACGCCGCGGACTGTGACCACATCACCCCCCGCGGTCGCGGCGGGCCCGACCTGTTCGTGCAACCTCGCCCCCCTGTGCCGCAGGCACCACCGCCTCAAGACCCACGGCTCCTGGACCTATTCGCAGCCCGAACGCGGCACCTACCTCTGGGCCAGCCCCCACGGCTACCACTACCTGCGCAACCACCACGGCACCCTCGACCTCGGACACGAGATGTGGTCACGACAAGCCCGACCACCCAGCCACCAGGCCCGAGGAGCCTGACCGCCCACCACCCCGCCACCGGCGGGGTCACCGGCATGCCCGGGCATCGGTGGCTGAGGAACGCGCGCTGCGCCTGTCTCGTTGCCGGGCGAGAGAAGGAGACCGGTGTCCGTGCCGAGTGTCACGACAGGCCTGACGGGAACGCCCGCAACGGATGACGCGTCTACCGCGTAGAGGGAGTATGGGGACGACACAGGAGGTGCCGCCGGTGACGGGTGTCGACACGCCCGACTTCGGCGACTGGGTCGGCGCCCGAGGGGCGGCGCTCCAGCGCTTCGCCTACCTCGTAACCGGCTCCGCCTCGGACGCACCCGACCTCGTCCAGGAGGCGCTGTCCCGGGCCTACCCGCGCTGGGCGGAGCTCGCCCGGAGCGACACCCTCGAGGCGTACGTGCGCCGCAGCATCGTCAACGCCTCGATCTCCGGCTGGCGCAAGAACCGCCGCCTTGTCGTCGTGGACGACCCCGAGGCCCGGCCGGCCCGGGTGACCACCACGACGACCCGGCCGGCTCCCACGCCGATGCCGACCACGCGTGGCGGCTCTGTGCCGAGCTGCCGCCGCGGCAGCGGGCCGCCGTCGTGCTGCGCTTCTACGAGGACCTCTCCTTCGCCCAGATCGCCCTGGTCCTCGACTGCGCCGAGCCGACCGCCCGGTCCCACGTCCACCGCGCCGTCGCAGCTCTGCGCGCGCGACTGAACGAGAGCGAGACCGCCGATGACTGAGCACGACGAGCACGACGAGCACGACGCCCGTGAGGAGCGCGCCTTCCGGACGGCCTTCGTACGACGGGCCGACGAGCTGGAGCCCGTCGAGCTGGGCGCGGTCACGACAGGGCGCCGCCGGAGGCCCTGGCTCGTCGCCGCGGTGGCGGCGGCGGTCCTGGTCGTCGTCGGCGGCACGGGCGTCGTCGCGATCATGACGGGGGACGACGGGTCCGGCCGGCCGCCGGCCTCCGGTGGCCGGACGGACGCGGCCACTCCGCCCTCGGTTTCCCCGGGCACGCAGACGGGCGGGCGACTGCCGGCGCCCGACGCGGGCTGGCGGTGGACCTCCTGGCGCGACGTCGCGGTCCAGGTCCCGGCGAGCTGGAGCTACGGCCTCGAGCCGCCCCTGCCCTGGTGCATGTACTCCTCGACCGTCGACGTCGAGCGGGCGCCGTACGTCGCCCAGGACTCGACGGGCATGGTGATCCCCTCCGTCGGCTGCGCCGGAGAGAGCCCGGACCACCACCCCGAGGCGTTCGGGCCAGCGCCCGTGCGGTTCTGGGCTCCCCACGTGTCGTTCGCCGACAGCACCGGAGGCACGTCGGAGGACGCGGTCGCGCGTTTCGAGGACTGGACACTCACCTCGCGCACGGTGGACGGCGTGACGGTTTCGCTGCTCGTCGACTCGAGCACCGCCGACCTCGGCGACCGCATCCTCGGCTCGGCGCGCACCTTCGAGACCGACCAGTCCGGCTGCGACGCCTCGTCACCCGTGCAGGCCGAGAGGTTCGTCCGCCCGGAGCCCTTCGACCTGGCGCGGGTCGACGCCGTCGACTCGATCTCGGTCTGCCAGTACTCGCGCGCGGTCCCGCCGGGTCGACCCGCGCTGATGGGCTCGCGGCTCCTCACCGGCCCGCGGGCGGCTAGCGTCCTCGACGCGATCAGGAGCGCGCCCGTGGGCGGCGGCCCGGACACCCCCCGGACCTGCCTCCACGACCAGTACGGCGACACCGCGATCGCCCTGCGGCTGCACACCGGCGACTCGACGCGTGAGGTGTACGTCTACTACGACACGTGCTTCGGCAACGGCTTCGACGACGGGACGACCCGTCGTGAGCTCACGGTCGAGTCCTGCCTCCCGCTGTTCGGCGACAACGTCGCCCTGTTCAGCGGCGGCTCGGCGCCCTTCCACCGCTGTCACGAGTAGGCGCCGCGGCGGCATCGCGGCGCCGATAGGGTTCGCGCATGACCGCTGCCATGTACCTGCCCACGTTCTACGTCAAGCAGAAGTTCGCGATGATGACGAACCGCTACGAGATCTACGCCGCCAACCCCGACGGCAGCTTCGGCCAGCTGATGGGACTCGCCGAGCAGAAGAAGCTCGCGCTCAAGGAGCAGGTCACGTTCTACAGCGACGACACCAAGTCGCGGCCGGTCTTCGGCTTCAAGGCCCGCAGGGTGATGGACCTCAACTCGGGCTACGACATCACCGACGAGAACGGCCAGCAGATCGCCTTCTTCAAGAAGGACTTCGGCGCGAGCATGCTGCGCTCCACCTTCCACGTCGAGGGCCCCGGCTACACCGGCACCGGCCAGGAGCGCAGCCAGCTGGTCGCGATCCTGCGCCGCTTCACCGAGATCCCGTTCCTGCCGATCCACTTCGACTTCGTCACCCCCGAGGGACAGCCGCTGCTGGCGGTCGAGCGCCAGGGCTCGATCCGCGACAAGTACACCGTGCACGTACCCGACCAGCGCGTCGACTTCCGGGTGGCAGCAGCGATCGCGGTGGGGCTCGACGCCCTCATGCAGCGCT
>JAOPXF010000180.1 GCA_025965295.1 Nocardioides sp. | reverse complement strand
TCTCGGAGTTCGGGAGGCCGGAGGCCATCGGGCCGGCCGGCACGAAGACGGTCGGGAGGTGGCCGAACGACAGTGCGCCGATGAGCAGGCCGGGGACGATGGTGTCGCAGACGCCGAGCATCAGGGCGCCGTCGAAGAGGTCGTGGGAGAGCGCGATCGCGGTCGACATCGCGATCACGTCGCGGCTGTAGAGCGAGAGCTGCATGCCGTCGCGGCCCTGGGTGATGCCGTCACACATGGCGGGCACGCCGCCGGCGAACTGCGCGATGCCACCGGCCCTGATGACGGACTGCTTCAGGACCTCGGGCACGTCGCGGTAGGGCTGGTGGGCGGAGAGCATGTCGTTGTAGGCCGACACGATCGCGAGGTTGGGCTTGGTGGTCCCGCGCAGCGCCTGCTTGGCGGGGGCGTCGGAGGCGGCGAACCCGTGGGCGAGGTTGGCGCAGGCGAGCCGGCCGCGGGCCGGCCCGCGCTCGCCGGCGGCCCGGATGCGCCGGAGGTACTCGGCCCGGCCGGTGGCGGACCGGGCGACGATCCGCGCGGTCACCTCCGCGAGGACGGGGTGGAGGGGTGGGGTCACTGGTCGGTCTCCTGCCAGGATCGACCGTCGCGCTCGAGGAGAGTCGCGGCGGCGGTGGGTCCGCTGGTGCCGGCCGGGTAGCGCTTGGGCCGGGCGGGCGAGGTCGCCCAGTGGGTGAGGATCGGCTCGACCCACGTCCACGCGGCCTCGACCTCGTCGCGGCGCATGAAGAGGGTGGGGTTGCCCTTGATGACGTCCATCAGCAGCCGCTCGTAGGCGTCCGGGAGGCGCTGCTCGAAGGCGGTCGCGTAGCTCAGGTCGAGCGATACCGGCCGCAGCCGGATCCCGCCCGGCCCCGGCTCCTTGGCGGTCAGGTGCAGGCGCATGCCCTCGTCGGGCTGCACCTGGATGTGCAGCCGGTTGGGCTCGGTGCGGCCCTCGCTCTGCGGGAACATCGCGTGCGGAGGCGCCTTGAAGACGACCACGATCTCGGAGGCGCGGCGGTCCATGCGCTTGCCGGTGCGCAGGTAGAACGGCACCCCGGCCCAGCGCCAGTTCTGCACCTCGGTGCGCAGTGCCACGAAGGTCTCGGTGTGGCTGCCGCTCTGGCCCAGGTCATCGGCGTACGACGGCACCGCGACACCGTCGACCAGTCCCTCGACGTAGCGGCCGCGGACGGTGTCGAGGTCCACGTCGAGCGGGGTCATCGGCTTGAGGGCCTGCAGCACCTTGAGCTTCTCGTCGCGCACGGTCTCGCGGCCGACGTAGGTCGGCGGCTCCATCGCGACCAGGCAGAGCAGCTGCAGCAGGTGGTTCTGCACCATGTCGCGCAGGGCGCCGGCCTGGTCGTAGTACTCGCCGCGGCCGCCGACCCCGACGGTCTCGGCCACGGTGATCTCCACGTGGTCGACCCAGCGGGAGTTCCACAGCGGCTCGAGGAAGGTGTTGGCGAAGCGGGTGACGAGGAGGTTCTGCACGCTCTCCTTGCCGAGGTAGTGGTCGATGCGGAAGATCTGCGACTCGTCGAAGACCCGGCCGACTCCCTCGTTGACGGCCCGCGCGGAGGCCAGGTCGTGCCCGATCGGCTTCTCCAGGACGACCCGGGCGCGCTCGTCGACGACGCCGATCTCGTCGAGCCGCTGGCAGATCGAGCCGAAGAGCTTGGGCGCCACGGCCAGGTAGAAGACCCGCACGGCCAGCTCGGAGCTCGGCCGGTCCTTGAGCAGCGCGTGGAAGCGGTGCCAGTCGTCGGGGTCCTCGGCGTCGAGCATGAGGTGGTGCAGGCGGTCGAGGAACCGCTCGACGGCGCCGTCGTAGAGGTCGGCCTCGTCGACGTACGTCGTGAGCGCGGCGCGCACCTCGGCGCGCCAGCCGGCGTCGTCGAGGTCGGAGCGCGAGACGCCGAGGATCCGGTAGTCCGCGGGCAGCTGTCCCTCGAGGTCGCGGTGGTAGAGCGCCGGCAGCAGCTTGCGCAGCGCGAGGTCGCCGGTCCCGCCGAAGACGGTGAAGTCGCACCTGTCGGGCACGACGTGCGGGGTGGCGTGCGGGTCCATGACATCCACGGTAGGGAGAAGTTTGGATCGTTACAAGTCCTACTAAGGTATTTTTCAGTTCAAAGTGAGCGAATATGCTCGGCCCAGCGTCCGGATGGTGGATCTGGCGAGGCGTAAGGAGGGTGAATGAGCATCGCGGCACGCGAGTCGGCGGCCCCGGCGACCGCGGGCGAGCTCCTCGAGCTGGTCCGCACCGGCCGGGCCGAGACCCGCTCCCGGCTCCGGGTGCTCACCGGCCTGTCCCGCACCGCCGTGGTCGCACGGGTCCAGGCGCTCGGCGCCTCCGGACTGCTGCTCGCGGGGGAGGAGCTGGCCTCGACGGGGGGCCGCCCGCCCGGCGGGCTGCTCTTCAACAAGGACGCCGGTGTGGTCCTGGCCGTCGCCATCGGCCGCTCGCGCAGCCAGCTGGGGGTCTTCGACCTCGACGGCACCGAGCTCGGCTCCGACTCGCGCGACCACGAGGTCGGCGTCGGGCCGGACGAGCTGATGCCCCAGGTGGCCGAGCGCCTCGCGGCCCTGCTCGAGGGTGTCGTCCCGCCCGTGGTCGCGATCGGCATGAGCCTGCCTGGCACCGTCGACGCCGCCCGGGGTGTGAGCCTCGACTCGCCGGTCATGCAGGGCTGGGACGGCGTCGAGCTCGCGCCGTACCTCGCCGGGCTCACCGCGGCGCAGCTGCACGTCGCGAACGACGGTGACGTGCTCGCCCGCTCCGAGCTGCTGTTCCGGCCCGAGGGGCTGCGCGACGCGCTGGTCGTGAAGGCGTCCACCGGGCTCGGCCTGGGGATCGTGGCCGGCGGCCGGGTCGTGACCGGCGACCTGGGGGCCGCCGGCGAGATCGGCCACAGCTTGGTCGCCGCCGCCGAGGGCCTGGCCTGCCGCTGCGGCGCCACCGGCTGCCTGGAGGCCATCGCGGGAGGGTGGGCCCTGGTCGGCCGGCTGGCCCAGCGC
>JAOPXF010000153.1 GCA_025965295.1 Nocardioides sp. | reverse complement strand
GACCATCCCGCCGCCATGACCTGTCTCACGATGCCGAGAACGTGAGATGCCTGTTCGTGGAGCCTGATCTGCCCTAGGTTGCGGCGGGTGAAGATCGCTGTAGCCAGAGAGACCCGAGAGGGCGAGTCGCGGGTGGCGATGGTGCCCGAGCTGGTCGGCAAGCTGACCGGCCTGGGGTACGACGTCGCCGTCGAGCCCGGAGCCGGCCGAGGGGCGCTGATCGACGACGAGGAGTACGCCGACGCCGGCGCGACGCTCGACGACCAGGCCCTCGAGACCGCCGACCTCGTCGTGTCCGTCCAGCCGCTCGCGACCGACGCCGTGCGCCGCCTGCGCCGCGGCGCCGCCACGGTCTCGTTCCTGCCCACCGGCCAGGAGCCCGACGTCGTCCGTGACCTGCGCGACTGCGGGATCACGTCGTTCGCGATGGAGCTGGTGCCGCGCATCTCCCGCGCCCAGTCGATGGACGCGCTCTCCTCGCAGGCGCTCGTCGCGGGCTACCGCTGCGCGATCGTCGCGGCGGGTCTCCTGCGCCGCTTCTTCCCCCTCAACATGACCGCGGCCGGCACCGTGAAGCCCGCCCAGGTCGTCGTGCTCGGCGCCGGCGTCGCCGGCCTCCAGGCCATCGCGACCGCGAAGCGCCTCGGTGCCGTGGTCAAGGCGTACGACGTGCGCGCGGCCGCGGCCGAGGAGATCCGCTCCATGGGCGCGGTCGCCATCGAGCTCGAGCTCGAGACCCTCGAGGGCACCGGCGGCTACGCCCGCGAGATGACCGAGGACCGCGCGGCCCGCCAGCGAGACCTGCTCGCGCCGTACATCGCGGCGGCCGACGCCCTGATCACCACCGCGGCGGTCCCCGGCCGGCAGGCACCGATGCTCGTGACCACCGCGATGGTCGAGCAGATGTCGCCCGGCTCGGTCGTGGTCGACCTCGCCTCCGAGACCGGCGGCAACGTCGAGGGCTCGGTCGCCGGCGAGGTCGTCCGGATCGGCAACGCCCAGGTCTGGGGCGGGCGGAACGTCCCGAGCCAGATGCCCGGCCCCGCCTCCCGGCTCTACGCCCAGAACGTCGTCAACCTCGTGACGCTGATGACCGAGACGTCCGACGACGACGGCGGTGCGCGGTTCGCGCCCGACTTCGAGGACGAGATCGTCGCCGGCTCCTGCGTCACCCACGACGGCACCATCAGGCACGAGCCGACGCGCGAGGCCATCGAGGGCCCAGCCCCCCAGACCGCCCCCGAGACCGCTGCCGTGCCCATCGCCCAGGTGGATCCGGAGCCGGCATCCCCGACCGACCCGCAGCTCGATCTCCCCTTCGATCAGGAGTCCGACCAGTGAGCGAGCCCATCGTCTGGCTGACGATCTTCGTGCTGTCCGTCTTCGTCGGCATCGAGGTGATCTCCAAGGTCTCCTCGACGCTGCACACCCCGCTGATGTCGGGTGCGAACGCCATCCACGGGATCATCCTGCTCGGTGCCGTGATCGTCACCGGCACGACCGACAACGACGTGGCGCTGGTCGTCGGCCTGGTCGCGATCGTGCTGGCCGCCATCAACATGGTGGGCGGCTTCGTGGTGACCGACCGGATGCTCCAGATGTTCGTGCGCAAGAAGAAGCCGGCGCCGGCCGCCCCGACCACCGACGGGGGTGCCGCGTGACTCCGACCTGGGTCCAGCTGACCTACCTCGCCTGCGCGGTCAGCTTCATCCTCGCGCTCAAGGGCCTCTCGGGCCCGAAGACCGCCCGGATCGGCAACATCATCGGCGCCGTCGCCGCGGTGGTTGCCGTGGCCGTCCCGTTCTTCTACCTCGAGCTCGACCACGTCGTGCTGATCCTGGTGGCGATCGCCCTCGGCACCGCCGGTGGCGTCATCGGCGCCCAACGCGTGCAGATGACGCAGATGCCGCAGATGGTGGCGCTCTTCAACGGCGTCGGCGGTGGCGCGGCGGCCCTGGTCGCCCTGCTCGAGCTGCACGAGCTGATCCCGCTCACCGAGCTCGACGGCGCGGTCAGCTGGTTCACCCTGGCGGCCACTGCGTTCACGGTCGCCGTCGGCTCGATCTCGTTCGCGGGCTCGGTGGTCACGTTCGCCAAGCTCCAGGAGCTGATGACCTCCCGCCCGGTGGTCTTCCCTGGGCTTCCCATCGTCTTCGGCCTGGCCCTGGTCGCCACGATCGGGCTGTCGGTCAAGACCGTCACCGGGCCGATGATCTGGGTGGGCGTGGTGCTCGCGCTCCTGGGCCTGCTGATCGGGCTGCTCCTGGTGCTGCCGGTCGGCGGCGCGGACGTCCCTATCGTCATCTCGCTGCTCAACGCCTTCACCGGCCTGACCGTCGCCGCGGGCGGCTACGTCCTCGACAACGTCGTCCTGCTCGTGGCCGGCACGCTCGTCGGTGCCTCGGGCACGTTCCTCACGATGCTGATGGCCAACGCGATGGGTCGCTCCGTGGCCAACATCCTCTTCGGCGCCCTCAAGGGCGGATCCACGCTCGGCGCCGGCGTGGCGTCCGACCGTCCGGTGAAGTCCGCCGGGCCCGAGGACGTCGCGATCCTGCTCGGGTACGCCGACCGTGTGATCATCGTGCCCGGCTACGGCCTCGCCGTCGCCCAGGCGCAGCACACGCTGCGCGAGCTGGTGGAGGTGCTGATCGCCCGCGGCACCAAGGTCGACTACGCCATCCACCCGGTCGCCGGCCGGATGCCCGGGCACATGAACGTGCTGCTCGCGGAGGCCCAGGTGCCCTACGAGCAGCTCGTCGAGATGGACGAGATCAACAGCGAGTTCAAGCACACCGACGTCGTCCTCGTCGTGGGCGCCAACGACGTGGTCAACCCGGCCGCCAAGACCACGCCGGGCGCCCCGATCTACGGCATGCCGATCCTTAACGCAGACGAGGCCCAGCAGGTCGTCTTCATGAAGCGCTCGATGCGCCCCGGCTTCGCGGGCATCGAGAACGAGCTGCTCTTCGACCCCAGGACCACGCTGCTGTTCGGCGACGCCAAGGACTCCCTGGGCAAGCTCCTCAACGCGGTCAAGGCCCTCTGACGCGGCGCCACCCGCCGACTGTTGCCGGGGTCACGTATGACGTCCGGGCGGCTCGGTCGTTGGACGGGCATGAGCAACGAGGACGACGAGCGCCTGGCGCGCCCCGACGGACACCGCTACGAAGCCCCCGAGTCCGACGAGTCGAGGGTCAGCAAGGAGTGGACGTACGCCGCCCTCGGGCTGCTGGTCGTCGTGCTGCTGCTGCTCGTCGCCACCGGCACGGTCCAGATCTTCCCCGGCTGACGCGCGCTCGGCACGCCTGCGGGCGGGCGCAATCGTTCAATTGTCGCCGAAGAGACCGGATCGGGAC
>JAOPXF010000037.1 GCA_025965295.1 Nocardioides sp. | reverse complement strand
GCCGTAGTGGCGCTGCTGGTGCCGTGCGATGGCCTGGCGGAGCGTGGGGAGCCCGACCCCGGGGGCGTACTGGTTGTGGCCGCCGCGCAACGCCGCCACGGCGTGGGCGATCACCTCGGGCGGCCCGTCGACGTCCGGGAACCCCTGCCCGAGGTTGACGGACTGGGTGCGCACGGCCAGCGCCGACATCTGCGAGAAGATCGTCGGCGGGATGTCGTGGAGTCGGGTGGCCAGCATGGGCCGAGCGTACGACGGGCTAGATTGCGACCCGTGACCGACGCGACCACGACCGCCGACCCGGACCTCGCCCGCGACATCGACGCCTGCTGTCGCCTGAGCGGAGAGTTCACCCTCCGCTCCGGGCAGGTCTCCTCGGAGTACTTCGACAAGTACCTCTTCGAGTCCGACCCGCACCTGCTGGCCAGGGTGGCCCGGCAGATGGTCGACCTGGTCCCGCAGGACACCGACCTGCTCGGGGGCCTGGAGCTCGGCGGCATCCCGATCGTCACCGCCCTCAGCAGCCTGACGGGCCACCGCGCGCTGTTCGTGCGCAAGCACGCCAAGGACTACGGCACCTGCAAGCTGGCCGAGGGGCCGGACGTGGCCGGGCGCCGGGTGACGCTGGTCGAGGACGTCATCACGACCGGTGGCGCCGTCCGCGACGCGACGCGGGCGCTGCGGGAGGCCGGGGCCGTCGTCGAGCTCGTCGTCTGCGCGATCGACCGGAGCCCGGCCGGGGAGAACCCCCTGGCCGACGTCGGCCTCGAGGTGCGGCCGGTCCTCACCAAGGCGCAGCTGGACGCCGCCCGCGGCTGAGCAGGGGTCGGCGGGTCAGCCGGCCTCGACCGGCGCGGTCTCGTCGTCGTCGTCGCGGCCACGGTGCCGCCACGCCTCGTAGACGAGCGGGACGACCGTGAAGGCGAGGATCGCGATCATCGCGTAGTCGATGTTGTCGCCGAGGGCCGGGAAGGTCTGGCCGAGGAAGTAGCCCATCAGCACGATGCTGATCACCCAGGCCACCGCGCCGACGCCGCTCCAGGTGAAGAACTTGCGGCGGTCCATCAGCGTCACGCCGGCGATCACGGTGATGTAGGTGCGTACGAACGGCACGAACCGGCCGATGACGAGCGCCTGGTTGCCGTGCCGGTCGAAGAACGCGTCGGTCTTGTCGAGGTACTTGCGCTTCAGGATCCGGCCCTCGCGCTGATAGAGCGGTGGCCCCAGCTTGCGGCCGATCTCGTAGCCCACGACGTTGCCGAGGAACGCCGCCAGGATCAGCAGCACCAGTGCGATGAGCAGCTCGACGATCGGCGTGCCGACGCCGAGGACGGTGATCTTCTCGCCGGCGATGAAGAGGCCGAGCGCGAACAGCAGGGTGTCGCCCGGGAGGAACGGGAAGAACAGCCCGCACTCCACGAAGACGATGGCCAGGCTGACCCAGATGAAGGCGCCGCCGAACCGGTCGAGCAACCACGCGGGGTCCATCCAGGAGATCCCGAGCAGAAGTGGGTCAAGGGCAGCGAGCAGGATCACCCCAGAAGCGTATCCGGGCGGCCTGAGCCCCACGCGGCGATGCCCACGTAGCCTGCTGCCCGTGCCCGACCAGGAGCCCAACGCGCCGTACGACCCCATGCCGCACGGCCCCGCCGAGGTCGGCGTCGGCCCGTGGGAGGGACCGCCCCCGACCGGCCCGGGCGCCGAGGTGTACGACGCCACGCTGCTCGCTGAGGGCGACCGGCGCAACGTCGTGGACCGCTACCGCTACTGGTCCGTGGCGGCGATCGTGGCCGACCTCGACACCCGCCGCCACGACTTCCACGTCGCCATCGAGAACTGGCAGCACGACTTCAACATCGGCACGGTCGTGCGCACGGCCAATGCCTTCCTCGCCGCCGAGGTGCACATCGTCGGCAACCGGCGCTGGAACCGCCGCGGCGCCATGGTCACCGACCGCTACCAGCACGTGCGGCACCACGAGACCGTCGCCGAGCTCGCCGCCTACCTCCACGAGCACGACACCGCACTGCTCGGCATCGACAACCTGCCGGGCTCGCAGCACCTCGAGACCATGACCGTGCCTCGGCGGGTCTGCTTCCTCTTCGGCCAGGAGGGCCCCGGCCTCTCGGAGTCGGCGCGCGAGGCCTGTGATGCGACCTTCTCGATCGCCCAGTTCGGCTCCACCCGCTCGATCAACGCCTCGGCGGCCGCGGCGATCGCGATGCACAGCTGGATCCGGGAGTACGCCGACGTCACCGGCACCGACGCCTGGCGGGGCTGATCAGGGCCGGCTGTGGTTGCCCTGCGGGTCCGGCAGCCACGCACCCAACGTCTTCCCGGGGTTGGCCTGCGGCCACGAGCGTTGGACCGAGCTGCTGCCGTCCTTGCCCCACGCCAGGTAGTACCACTCGGCCTCGAGCGTCGTGGTGTTGGTGACCTCGAGCCCGACCGCGGCCTGGTCGTCCGGGCCCACGTAGACCTCGTCGACCTTCTGCGTCACCAGCCAGCCCGGGCGTACGACCACGCGGCCGTCGTCGGTGTAGGCCGCGTCGTGCACGGGGTCGATGCGGTCCAGGTCGAGGACCGTCTGCGCGACCTCGACGCCGCGAGCGCCGGACGCCTCGTCGGGGTCGACCGGGGTGGGTCGGCCCGCGACCCGGGCTCCGCCGGCCGGCGCGGGGCCGTGGCCCTGGTCGGCACCCACGCCGACGGCCACGACGATCCCGCCACTGAGGCCGACCACCGCGGCGAGGGTGCCGCCAGCCACGGCGAGGCGTCGACGGCGCAGCCGGACGCGGCCACCGGCCAGTCGCTCTGCCACGCCCACGTGCGCCGGCTCTCCGGCCCAGGCCTGCTGGAAACGCTCCTCGAGGTCGATCATCACCGTGCCTCCTTCGCCAGGTTGTCGGTCAGCAGCTCGTGGAGTCGCGCCACGCCGCGGGAGTGATGGCTCTTGACCGTGCCGGTGGCGATCCCGAGCTCGGCGGCCGTCTGCTCGACCGAGAGGTCGAGGACCTGTCGCAGCACCACCACCTTGCGCTGCATCTCGGGCAGCCGCTGGAGAGCGCCGATCAGCTCGTCGCGGTCATCGGCGGCGCCGGTGCGCGAGGCGTGCTCGGTGTCCACGTCCTCGCTGACGATCTCGCGGCGCGACGAGGCGCGTCTCATGTCGTCGAGGTGGCTGGAGAGCAGGATCCTGCGGACGTAGGCCTCCTCGCCGCCCTGTCGCTCGAGCCGCGGCCAGGCGACGTACAGCTTGGTGAGTGCGGTCTGCAGCAGGTCGTCGGCGCGGTGCCAGTCACCGCAGATCGCGTACGCGGCCCGACGCAGCCGGGTCTGTCTGGACAGCACGAACTCGACGTACGCCGCGTCCCGGTCCGCTCGCTTCACGCCGCCTCCTCCGTCGCCAGTCTCACACCACTGAAACGACTCCGGCGCCCGCGCGGTTGTCAGGTGTGGGTGAGCACGGCCTGGAGTCGCGCCAGCCCGCGGGAGCTGTGGCTCTTCACGGTGCCGGTCGAGATCCGCAGCTCGTGGGCCGTCTCCTCGACCGAGAGCCCGAGCCAGTGCCGGAGCACGACCGTGCGTCGCTGCATGGGCGCGAGCTCCTGCAGCGCGGCGAACAGCGCGGATCGCTCCTCGACCGGCAGGCCCTCGGGTGCTGCTGGGTCGTGACCGTCGAGCCCGGGGCGCTCGCGCCGCCACGGGCGCCGGCTGTCGTCGATGTTGGCGCGCACGAGGATCTGCCGCACGTAGGCCTCCTCGCGGCCGTCGCGGTGCACGCGCGGCCACGCGACGTACAACTTGACCAGTGCGGTCTGCAGCAGGTCGTCGGCCCGGTGCCAGTCGCCGCACAACGCGTAGGCGATCCGGCGCAGGTGGTTCTGCCGGGCCGCGACGAACGCGGCGTACTCCTCGTCCCGAGAGGCACGGCTCATCGCAGGCCCTCACCGGAGGCGTACTTGCCGCGCGCGTATGTCAGGAGCTCCTCGAAGGTCGCGCCGACGACGTCGTTCGGCGGGGTCGTGATCACCTCCAGCTCGCCCTGGATGACCCGCCAGACCACGAAGTACCCGACGCCGTCCTCGGCGGCCCGCACGACGGCGGCCCCGGTCGGGGTGCCGGGCGGCGCGAAGGAGTCGCCCAGCCGCGGGTCGTCGGTGCGCTGGAGGATCTCGCTGCCCGCGCTCGCCACCACCGTGCCCTGGTCGGTCA
>JAOPXF010000428.1 GCA_025965295.1 Nocardioides sp. | reverse complement strand
GTCGCCCCACCGGGCGAAGCAGTCGCCCGCCCGGGCCCACAGCTCACCCGGCCGGCCGGGACCAGCCGCCCGTCCCGATCCGGCCGCGCGGTTCGTCGCGGTCCGCTCCACCTGCTCATCGACTCTCGGTTGCACACGCATCACGCTCACGAACCCACAGGAGGGCCGTCGACGCGCGCTGATACCTCCACCCCCAGAGTGACAGGGAATCGGCCGGTTCGGCAGGGGCCACCACCCGGTAACCTCGGGGCCGTGACTCCCCCCCGCCCCGCCCCGGCCGCCCTGACCGTGCGCGAGATCCCGGAGACCGAGCACCTCGACTTCATCCGCGGCCGCCGCTCGGCCAGCTTCCTGCAGACCCCGGCGTGGGGTCGCGTGAAGTCGGAGTGGCGGCGCCAGTCGATCGGCTGGGAGCGCGACGGCCGGCTCGTCGGCGTCGCGCTCGTGCTCTACCGCCAGCTGCCCAAGCTCAGGCGGTACCTCGCCTACCTCCCGGAGGGCCCGGTCATCGACTGGGAGGACGAGGACCTCGCGGCCTGGCTGACCCCCCTGGCCGCCCACCTCAGGAAGCAGGGGGCGTTCGGGGTCCGGATGGGTCCGCCCGTCATCACCCGGCGCTGGGACGCCGCGCAGGTCAAGCAGGGCATCGCCGACGACGCCGTACGCCGCCTCGGCGACGTCGCGCCGCTCGAGCGCAACCACACCGGTGCCCGCGTGGTCTCGCTGCTGCACGAGCTCGGCTGGAAGCCGCAGGCCGTCGAGGGCGGCTTCGCCGCAGGCCAGCCGCAGTACAACTTCTGGATTCCGCTGCGCACCGCCGATGGCGACCCCCGGACCGAGGACGACGTCCTCAAGGGCATGAACCAGCAGTGGCGCCGCAACATCAAGAAGGCCGCCAAGGAGGGCGTCGACGTCACCTCGACGGGCTCCGTGGAGGAGGCCCTCGACCAGCTCAAGGTCTTCCACGACCTCTACGTCCACACCGCCGAGCGCGACCACTTCACCCCGCGCCCGCTCTCCTACTTCCGGACGATGGTCGAGGCGCTCGGCGCCGAGGACCCCGACCGGATCCGGCTCTACGTCGCGCACCACGAGGGTGACCTGGTCGCCGCCACGATCGCGATCCGGGTCGGCGGCCACGCGTGGTACTCCTACGGCGCCACGTCGACCGAGAAGCGCGACGTCCGCCGCTCCAATGCCGTCCAGTGGGCGATGATCCAGGACGCGCTGGCCGCCGGCGCCGACGTCTACGACCTGCGCGGCATCACCGACACCCTCGACGCCGACGACCCGCACGTCGGGCTCATCCAGTTCAAGGTCGGCACCGGCGGCGAGGCCGTCGAGTACGTCGGCGAGTGGGACCTGCCCCTCAACCGCCCGCTCTACAAGGCGTTCGAGCTCTACCTGAGGCGCCGGGGCTGACCCGATGAGCCTGACCCTGTCCGTCGACGGCGCCCGCTGGCGCGCCCACCTGCGCGCGCTCGCACACGCCACCCCGGGTCTGGTCCCGGTCGCGAAGGGCAACGGCTACGGCTTCACGATCGGGCGCCTGGCCCGCAGGACCCAGTGGCTGCTGGAGCAGGGGTTCGGCACCGACACGCTCGCCGTGGGCACGTACGACGAGCTGCCGCCCGTGGCGAAGCGCTTCCACGGCGACCTGCTGGTGCTCACTCCCTGGCGTCCCTTCGGGGCCGCCCTCGAGGTCGACCCCGCGCTCGACGACCGCGTGATCCACACCGTCAGCCGGGCGAGCGACCTCGAGGACCTCCTCGAGCGCCAGCCCGACGCCCGGTTCGTGCTCGAGCGGGTGACCAGCATGCTGCGGCACGGGCTGTCCGCCCGCGAGCTGTGGTCGACGGCCCCGATCGTCGCCGGGCACCGATCCGCCCGTCTGGAGGGCATCGCGCTGCACCTGCCGCTCGCGCAGGGCTCGCACCTGGGTGAGGTGACCCGGCTCGTCAACGACGTCGTCGCGGCCGGCCTCGACACGACCACGGTTTGGGTCAGCCACCTCACCCCCGGCGAGCTCGCCGACCTGCGGGCGGCCTACCCCGACTTCACGATCCGGCCGCGGATCGGCACCGACCTGTGGCTCGGCGACCGCGCCGCGCTCCGGGTGACCTCGACCGTGCTCGACGCGCACCCGGTCGAGCGCGGCGACGTCTTCGGCTACCGGGGCCGCACCGCTCCCAAGTCCGGCCACATCCTGGTGGTCAGCGGCGGCACCGCCCACGGCATCGGTCTCGAGGCGCCCACCGGCGACTCCACGATCCGGGCCCGCGCCGCGACCCTGGCGCGCGGCGGCCTGGACGCGGTCGGGTTCGTGCGCTCGCCGTTCTCCATCGACGGCAAGCAGCGGCTCTTCGCCGAGCCCCCGCACATGCAGGCGTCGATGCTGTTCCTGCCGCACGGCCCCCGGGTCCCCGAGATCGGTGAGGAGATCGACGTACGCGTGCGCTTCACCGCGACCGCGTTCGACCGGGTCAGGGTCGACTGAGCTCCGGCCGCCGTTCGGGTCGGTCGACCCGGGCGCTCTGCCGCACGGGATCGTGCCACGGCTGCAGCACGTCGCGACCGACGAGCACGACCAGGTAGAGCTCGGCCGCCATCCGGACCAGGATCGCGACCCAGTAGAACCCCGCGTCGCCGCCGCCGGCCGGCACCAGGTAGTCGCCGAGGTACCACCACACGCTCGCGAAGTAGAAGACCTCGCCCGCCTGCCAGACCAGCTGGTCGCGCCACCGCGGCCGGGCGAGCACGGCCAGCGGCAGCAACCACAGGACGTACTGAGGTGAGTAGACCTTGTTGACGAGCAGGAACCCCGCGACGACGAGGAACCCGAGCTGGGCGAAGCGCGGTGTCGACGGCGCAGCGAGGCCGAGCACCATCACGCCGACGCACCAGGCGCCGAAGACGAGCCACGACCACAGGTTGATCGTGTCGACGGAGACCCCGTCGGTGGCCTGCGAGATCACCAGCCAGATCGAACCGAGGTCGGCGCCGCGGTCGGCGTTGAAGTGCCAGAAGACGTACCACTCGTCGCGGCCCGTGAGGTACGCCGGCAGGTTCGCGACGACCCAGGCGATCACAGCGGCCGAGGTGGCGAGCGCGAAACGCATCGGGCGGCGGTCCCGGATGCAGATGACCAGCAGCGCTCCGAGCAGGAAGAGCGGGTAGAGCTTGGTCGCGGCCCCGAGCCCGATCAGGACCCCGGTGAGCACGGGTCTCCCCCGGGCCCACGCCCACAGCGCACCGGCGACCAGCCCCACCGCCAGCAGGTCCCAGTTGACGAGCCCGGTCAGCGCGAGCGCCGGTGACAGCGCGAACGCGGCCGCGTCCCAGGGCCGTCGTGGGTTGACCCCGCTCAGCAGCCAGGTCGCCAGCAGCGCGACCGCGGCCAGCGCCAGCGCGTTGACCGTGACGAAGAGCCGCATCTCCGCGACCACGTCGGGCTCGGCGGACAGGGACTCGGTGGACCTGCCGTAGCGCGGACTGAGGTCGGGGGAGCCGTTCGCCCAGTGCGTGACCCAGGCGGCACCCCACGCGAAGTAGGAGATCCCGACGGGGTACTCCATGACGTCGTACCGGTCCCGGACCTGCTCGTCGTCGGTGTAGGGCCAGTTGAGCTCGGCGAACCCGCGCAAGGTGTAGAGGTAGGGCAGGTCCGAGTAGCACATGTGCGAGTAGCGGGCCTGACCGTCCTGCCAGGAGTCCTGGTAGCAGTTGCCCTTCTGCACCATCCCGAGCGCGAAGCAGATCGCCGTGAGGGCCAGCAGCACGCGTACGGGTGTCCACCACGGGTGCCGCCCGGCCCGGGTGCCCATCGGGCCACCCACGCTCTCGCTGAGCGCGGTCACGACCGGGTCGTCCACCGTGGGGTGGACCCGGTCGTCAGCCAACGGACCCTCCGGCCGGGAGGCTCCCCGTCACCACCAGGCGTACCAGGACTGGTCGGGCGCGGCCAGCCGCGGCGCGGCGGACGGGGGCGCGTCGCTCGGGGTCCCGCTCCCCGAGGGGCTCGGGGTGTTGCTCGGCGAGTCCGACGGGCAGCTCACCAGCTGGCAGGAGTCCGTCGGCGTCGGAGGTGCCGACGGACTCGGGGTGTTGCTGGGCGTGTTGCTGGGCGTCGCGCTCGGGGTGTTGTTGCTGGGGGTGTGCGACGGCTGCACCGTGTGCGTGGGGGACGGCGGCGGGGTGTACGGCTCGTGGTCGCCCTCCGGTGCGTCGCCGTCGACGTTGGCCGGCGGCGGGAACTGCTCGACGTCGAGGCCCTCCATGTCGCGGGTCATCACGTCGGTCCAGGTGTCCGCGGGGTAGTCGGCGCCGAAGTACGACGGCAGCCAGCCGTCGATCTGGTCGTCGCCGTCGCCGCGCACGTACATCACGGCGGTGGACAGCTGCGGGGTGAAGCCGACGAACCAGGCCGAGGAGACGACGTCGCTGTCGCCGGCCTCCTTGGTCGCGGTGCCGGTCTTGCCGGCCGCCGGCCGGTTCAGCCCGAGCGCCGCCTGGCCGGTGCCGCTCTTGACGACCTGCTGCATCGCGTAGGAGACGTCGTCGGCGATGGGCTCGCTCATCGCGGTACTCGTCGACTGCTTGTAGTTGTACAACGACTCGCCGTCGCTTGCGACCACCTTGTCGATCACGTGCACGTCGGCGCGCTGGCCGCCGTTGGCGATCGTGGCGTAGGTGTTGGCCATGTTGATCGGGCTGATCCGGGACTTGCCGAGCGTGATCAGGGTGTCCTCGGGAGACAGGTCGGCGGTCTGGCTCGGGATGCCGGGGTACTTCTTGGCGGGCTTCGGGGGCGGCACACCCATCTTCTCGGCCATCTCGAAGATCTGCTTGGGCCCGTCGGGGATCGAGTTCGACATGTCGACGAAGGCGGTGTTGATGGACTCCTCGAGCGCGTACGTCGCGTCCACGCTCGCGCCGTAGTCGTTGCCGAGCCCGTCGGAGCCGGTGCCCTCGTTGCGGACCTGGAGGCCGTCGGGGAACTCGTAGGGGGAGTCGCCCTGGAAGGTGTCCTGGAGGGAGTAGCCGTTGTCCAGCGCCGTCGCCAGCGTGATCGGCTTGAAGGTCGAGCCGACCATGCCGCCGGCCACCGCCCAGTTGATCTGCGAGTCCAGGTAGTCCTGGCCGCCGTAGAAGCCGCGCAGGGCTCCGGTGCCGGGCTCGACGCTGGCGACCGCGACGTGCAGCTGCTTGTCGCTGAAGCCCTCGGGCCGCTGCGCCTTGACGCCCTCCTCGGCGGCCTTCATGGCCTTCTCGGTGAACGTGGTGGTGACCCGCAGGCCCTCGCCGTCGATCTCGTCGTCGGTGAAGCCGAGCCGGTGCAGCTCGTCCCGGACCAGCTTGAGCATGTGGCCGCGCTGGCCGCCGTACTGGCTCTGGGCCTTGATCTCCGGGAACTTCGGCAGGTGCTTGGTCGCCTTGGCGGCGGCGTCGGCGTAGCTGCTGTCGCCCTCGACCATGCCGTCGAGCACGTAGCGGTAGCGCTCCTTGAGGGCGCGCTTGGCCGACTTGCCGTTGGCGGGGTCGAAGTGGGTGGGGTTGTTGAGCACGCTGGCCAGGACCGCGGACTCGCCGAGCGTCAGGTCCTTGGCGTCCTTGTCGAAGTAGGCCTGCGAGGCCGCCTGGATGCCGTAGGCGCCGCGGCCGAAGTAGATCGTGTTGAGGTAGTTCTTGAGGATCTCGGACTTGCTGAGCTGGCGCTGGATCTTCAGCGACAGGATCGCCTCCTTGAGCTTGCGCTTGTAGGAGTGCTCCTGAGTCAGGTAGAGGATCTTGACGTACTGCTGGGTGATCGTGGAGCCACCCTGGCTGCTGTTGCCCGACGCGTTGCTGAAGGCCGCGCGGAGGATGCCCTTCGGGTCGATGCCCTTGTCGGTCCAGAAGCTGCGGTTCTCGGCCGCGACCACGGCGTCCTGGATGCTCTGCGGCATCTCCTCGAGCGTGATCGACTCGCGGTTCTGGGTCGCGAACTTGCCGACCTCGCTCTTGCCGTCGGCGTAGTAGATGAACGAGGTCTGGGCCTGGAAGTCCGTGTTGGGGTCGGGGATGTCGGTCGTCTTGTAGAGGTAGACGAACGCTCCGGTCACCAGCAGTGCGCCGACGAGGCCGACGACCAGCGTCCACTTGGCGACCGACTTGACGAGGTCACGCCTGCTCCGCGGGGACTTCGGCGACTTCTTGACTGCGGGGCCGGCGGCCCTGCGCTTTCCGTTCAACGTCGGATCTCCGGGTGGACTCGGGTGCGGGTGGCTCGTGTGTACGGCGCGAGGGGGCGCGCCCACCACAGGGTACGCAACGGTGTGGAGCCTTCCTCGTCACCGTGAGTTCACGACTTCTGGATATATCGCTACGATAGGTCGCATGGCACGTCGTGCGGAAACCATCGAGCTCGCAGTCCTCGGACTGTTGCACGAGGGACCCATGCACGGCTACGAGCTGCGCAAGCGGCTCAACCTCATGCTGGGCTGGGGTCGGGTGCTGTCCTACGGCTCTCTCTACCCCACCCTGAAGAAGATGCTGCGCGGTGCCCTCATCGAGGAGACCGCCACCACGGTGACCCCCGTGACGCGCCGTCCGCGGATCGTCTACCAGGTCACCGACGCCGGGCACCGCGAGTTCGAGCGCCTGATGCAGGAGGTGGGTCCGACCGCCTGGGAGGACGACAACTTCGACATCCGGTTCGCGTTCTTCGGGCGCACCGACATGGAGATCCGGCTGCGCGTCCTCGAAGGCCGCCGCACCCGCCTGCAGGAGCGCCTTGACCGCGTGCAGACCCAGCTGGCGATGACCCAGAAGGAAGTCGACCAGTACGCCGCCGAGCTCCAGCGGCACGGTGTCGAGTCGGTCGAGCGTGAGGTCCGGTGGCTCTCGGACCTCATCACCGCCGAGCGCACCCAGGGCCAGCCCACCACCAGCGACGTGCTGCCGGGCACTCCCGGCCCCGCCGTGACAGTCCCGCCAGCAGCAACAGTCCATCCGGCCGGCCCCGCGGCCGACCAGCAGAAGTAAGACAGGAAGGTAACCCCATGGGTTCGGTACGAGTAGCAATCGTGGGAGTGGGCAACTGCGCCACCTCCCTGATCCAGGGTGTCGAGTACTACAAGGACGCCGACCCCGAGGGCACCGTCCCGGGGCTCATGCACGTGATGTTCGGCGACTACCACGTCAAGGACGTGGAGTTCGTCGCCGCCTTCGACGTCG
>JAOPXF010000476.1 GCA_025965295.1 Nocardioides sp. | reverse complement strand
GGGGCAGCACCGTGGCGAGGAACTCGGCGTCGAAGGCCAGGATCCCCGAGTTGATCTCCCGGATCTCGCGCTGCTCGGGCGTGGCGTCCTTCTCCTCGACGATGGCCTCGACGTCGCCCTCGTCGTTGCGGATCACCCGGCCCAGCCCGAACGGGTCCTCGACCACCCCGCTGAGGATGCTCACGGTGCGCTGGGCGGCTTCGTGCTCGGCGGCGAAGGCGCGCAGGCTCTCGCCCTCCAGCAGCGGGGTGTCGCCGTACGCCACGATCACCGTGCCGGCGGCCGCGCCCTCGGGGCCGAGGGCGTCCATCGCGACACGTACGGCGTGCCCGGTGCCGGACTGCGTCTCCTGGACGGCCAGCACGACGTCCGGGACGAGCGCCTGGATGTGCGGGCCGACCTCGTCGCGCTGGTGGCCGACGACCGCGACGATGCGGTGCGGCTCGACAGCCAGGGCCGCCCGGAGGACGTGGCCGATCATGCTGCGGCCCCCGATGGGGTGCAGCACCTTCATCGTCTTCGACTTCATGCGGGTGCCCCCGCCCGCGGCCAGGACGATGACGGTCAGGTTGTTCGGCACGGTCTTCCCTTCGACGGCGACCGGCTCACTGTAGTTGCCGCAGGTCCAGCTCCCAGTTCTGTCCGGTCAGGTCGTGGCCGAAGCTGTGGTGCCGCTCCTCGTCGACAAGGACGAACCCCGCCGCCCGGTAGATCCGCTGGGCGGAGGTGAGCACGCTGTTGGTCCACAGGGTCACGCGTGCGTAACCCGCCTCACGGGCGAAGCCCACGCACTGGTCGACCAGTCGGCCGCCGATGCCGTGCCCCCGGGCCGCCGGATCCACCAGGAGGACGCGCAGCCGCGCGGAGGAGGGGTCCTCGGGGTCCCGCACGCAGAAGACGCATCCCGCGCGGCGCCCGTCCACCAGGGCGACCCACGCTCGTTCGCGGTCGGCGTCGTGCGCGCGTGCGAAGTCCCCCACGATGGTGGCGACGACCTCCTCGAACCTCGCGTCCCACCCGAACTCCCGGGCGTACACCTCGCCGTGCGTCATCACGACCCAGCCCAGGTCGCCGGGCTCACCCAGCTCGCGGAGAGTGGCCGGCTCGCGTGGGTCCATGCCCTGCCTCCATCACTGACACGACTGTTTCAGTCATGTCAGACTAGACGGGTGGCCACCCGGACGACAAGCCCCTCGGCCCGCGAGACGGCGCTGCTCGAGCTCGCGTGGGACTACGTGCTCGGCAACGGCGTCTCCGACCTGTCGCTGCGCCCCCTCGCGTCCGCGATCGGGTCGAGCCCGCGGGTCCTGCTCTTCCTGTTCGGCAGCAAGGAGGAGCTGGTGCGCCGGCTGCTCGCCCGCGCTCGTCGCGAGGAGCTCGAGGCGCTGGCCCCCAGCAGCGGCGACGCGGCCGGGACTCCGGGGCTGGCCCACACGACCGCCGCCGTGTGGGACTGGCTGTCCCAGCCCGAGCACGGCGGGCTGCTGCGCCTGTGGCTCGAGGCCTACGCCCGGTCCGTCTCGGAGCCGGGCGGGGTGTGGGACGAGTTCGCCCGCGGGACCGTCGAGGACTGGCTGGGCCTGCTCACGCGCGCGCAGCCGCCCGCAGTCCGCCGCACGACACAGGGGCGAGTCGAGCGGACCCTGGCGCTGGCCGTGCTGCGCGGAGCCCTGATCGACCTGCTGGCCACCGGCGACCGGGACCGGGTCGACGGCGCCGTGCGGTCGTTCGTCGCCACGCTCACCTGAGCTCCCCGGGTAGGAGTCGAACCTACGTCGCTAGTCCTGATTCAAAGTCAGGCGGGCCCTGCCGGCAGACCAACCGGGGATTGTGTTCCCGCCCAACCCTAGGGCCCGCGCCGGGACGTCATACGAATCGGGCGCTATCACGCTCAGTTCGTATGACGTCCCGCGGCTAGGGTCGGTGTGTGGACCTGCCCGTGATGCCTCCCGTCCAGCCCATGCTCGCCAAGTCGGTGAAGGGCATCCCAGACCCGGCGAAGCACGGGGGGCTCAGCTTCGAGCCGAAGTGGGACGGCTTCCGCTGCCTGGTCTTCAAGGACGGCGACGAGGTGGAGCTGACCTCGCGCAACACCAAGCCGCTGACCCGCTACTTCCCCGAGGTCGTGGCCGCCGCACGCGACCAGCTCCCCGAGCGCTGTGTCCTCGACGGCGAGCTCTTCGTGGCGATCCGGACCGACGGCGGGCTGCCCCGGCTCGAGTTCGAGGCCCTCCAGGAGCGGATCCACCCCGCCAAGTCGCGCGTCGACCTGCTCGCCGAGAAGACCCCGGCCTGCTTCGTGGCCTTCGACCTGCTGGCGCTCGGCGACGAGTCGTACGTCGACCGCCCGTTCGCCGAGCGTCGCGCGGCGCTGGAGGGGGCGCTGGGCGGGCTGAGCGGCCCCTGCTACCTCACCCGCACGACCACCGACCCGGCCGAGGCCGAGGAGTGGTTCACCCGGTTCGAGGGCGCGGGACTGGACGGCGTGGTCGCCAAGCCGCTGGACGCGACGTACCAGCAGAACGCCCGCACGATGCTCAAGATCAAGCACGAGCGCACCGCCGACGTGGTCGTGGCCGGCTACCGCGAGCACAAGACATCGACGCCCGAGCGTCCCCTGCTCGGCAGCCTGCTGCTCGGGCTCTACGCCGACAGGGAGCTGCAGCACATCGGCGTCAGCGCCAGCTTCACCGAGGCCCGCCGGGCCGAGCTGATCGAGCAGCTGCAGCCGCTGGTCGTCCCGATCGAGGAGCACCCCTGGGGCCGGTGGGCGGAGTTCCTCACCGCCAACCCCGACCGGGTGCCCGGCACCCAGAGCCGCTGGAGTGCGGGCAAGGACCTCTCCTTCACGCCGCTGCGCCCCGACCTGGTCATCGAGGTGGCCTACGACCACATGGAGGGTCGGAGGTTCCGTCACACCGCCCACTTCAGGCGCTGGCGCGCCGACCGCGGCCCCGAGTCGTGCGGCTACGAGCAGTTGGAGGAGCCGGTGAGCTACGACCTCGGTACTGTCTTGGGTGTGGCTCCGACCGGAACGACCACCGACCATGAGGACGGAACACCATGACCGAGACCTACAACGTGGTCCTGCTCGTCGAACAGGCCCTCACCACCGCCGATGCCGTCCAGGTGCACTCGCTGCACGAGGCCATCGAGGAGCCCGTGGCCTACCACGTGCTGCTGCCGCTCGAGGACGCCGCTGCCCGAATCGAGGCCGCCATGGGGTCCATCTCCGCCGGCGAGGTCCTCTCCACCCCCACGATGGCGATGGGGGACGTCGACCTGGATGCGGTCCGCCGCGACTGCGAGGAGCGCTCCGACTCCGACCTCGCCCAGACCCTGGCCGCGCTGCGCGCCAGCGGCGCCACCGTCACCGGGCAGGTCGTGGGCGCGCCTCCCATCGACGCCCTGGCCGCCAAGGTCGCCGAGATCGACGCCCGCGAGGCGATCATCCTGACCCGCTCGCACGTGGTCGCGGAGTTCTTCCACCTGGACTGGACCTCGCGGGCCCGGCGCAAGATCGGCGTACCCGTGCTGCACCTGCTCGAGCACGAGAACTTCGACGAGCAGGCCGGCGGCGGCGAGGGCGTCACCGGGCTCTGACCCTCGCCGGCCGCGACGAATTTGTTACCGAACCGTGGGTCGCACGTGGATCTTGTGTGGCTCTCGTCCCCCTAGTGTCGGGGGCGCCGCAGGGACCGCAAGGACCCGATGGCACGCGATGCTCCGACCCGGGGATCCAAGGGGGGCCCGGTGTGCGGCACGGTTCGCCGTGACGAGTGACCATCGCACTGAGGTACCCGCTTGGCGCTACCGGGGGTATGCGCCGGCGGGGCCTCTCACATTTCGGGGCGGTCAGCCGCCCGCCAGCTCCACGCTGATGTCCAGGTGTCCCGCATGCCGGGCGTACTCCTGGAGCACGTGGAAGCAGATCCAGCGCAGGTCCGCCGGGTCGCCCTTGAACCGCCCCCCGTCGGCCGCGATCTCGTCGAGGCCATGGACGCCCAGCAGCTCCGTGGTCCGGCGCCCGAGCTCCCGGAGCCGGTCGGCCAGCTGCTCGGCCGTCACCTCGTCGGGGACCTGCCAGCGCGCGTCGGTGCCGGCCGGCACGTCCCACGGCTCGTCGACCGTCCAGTCACCCCACGGCTCCTCGACCGGCTCGCCCAGGAAGCCCCACACGAACCAGCGCTGCTCCATGTGGAGCACGTGCGACAGCAGCTCGATCGGCGTCCAGCCGGAGGGCAGCCGGGTGCGGCGGCGCTCGTCGGGCGACAGCTCCAGCACCCCGTCGATCAGCTGGCGGCGGTAGAAGTCGAGGTACGCCGCGTGGTGGGCCGCCTCGCCGCCCAGGCCGTGGCGGGGCTCGTCGTCCCTCACAGCTCGTCCCAGAGGGCGAGCAGCGGCTCGAGGGCGTACGCCACGTCGTCGATGCCGGCCCACGGGTCGCCGTCCGCGACCCGCTCGGGGACCGTGAAGAGGTTGTAGTCGCGTGGGTCGCGCACGTCGGCGAGCTCCGCCCAGGTCATCGGGGGTCTCCCGCGGTCGGCGCCCGCCACGTACATTCCGACCTGCCTCGCATGCCACACCGTGAGACCGCTGTCTCTGCCGTCGTAGCCATCGATCCCAGGGTCCGTTCGAATCGGCACCGACGTCAACCCCGCCCGCTGATCGCTCCGTCGTACTGGGTGAGGCGAAGAATCACCCAGGAGGAAACCCATGGACACTCTGAAGAACGACCTCGAGCGAGCGATCCCCCGCTTCGACACGACGAGCAACGGCATGGCCGCTCTCACACGCGACGGCAGGCGGGCGCTCAGGCGGAGGCGCGCACGGGTCGCGGCGGTCCTGACCACGGGCGGGCTCGCGGTGGCCGGGGTCGCCATGGGAGCCACTGTCATGTTCGCTGAGGGTGGGCAGCAGGACACGAACGGCGCGACAGCGGGTGGTGCGACGTCGGCACCTCGGACCGCAACACCATCCCAGCCAGTGGAGGCTGATCTCAGCCTCGCGAGTCTGCAACAGGTTGCGGACGCCTGCGGCCCATTCACACTCGACACCGCCAGCAAGACGCTGACCAACGACGGGCAGATAGTGGACGCATCCGATGAGGCCCACGGCGACGGGTGGTCCGCCGCCCAGTACGCCTGCGGATCGGACATCCTCCGGATCGTTCAGGCTGACGATCGCGGGCTCGTAGGTCGCTACCCCGCGAGTGAGGACGAGTCACTCAGCGCATGGGCCCAAGACAACGTGGGGCGTCTGCGGCAGTGAGCCGGGATGCGGCGTTCACGACCTTCGTCGAAGCACGGAGAAGCCACCTTCTCAGGGTCGCCTTCGCGCTCACCGGCGACAGGGGTGCAGCCGAGGATCTGCTTCAAACGGCCTTGGTGAAGCTCTATGTGGCGTGGCCCCGGCTGCGGCGGCACGAAGCTGCCGAGGCGTTCGTGCGTACGACGATGGTCCGGTCCAACATCGACGAGTCCCGGCGTCCTTGGCGGCGCGAAGTCAGCACCCATCCGCTGCCAGAGGTCGCGGCACAAGAGCCCGACCGTGATGACAACGGCTTGCTCGCGGCACTTCGGCAACTCCCGCCGATGCAGCGAAAGGTCGTCGTGCTACGTCACTGGCTCGATCTCTCCGTCGACCAGACTGCCAAGGAACTCGGCATCTCATCGGGAGCAGTCAAGACCCACAGCCACCGGGCCATTGCCGCGTTGCGGGCAAGCCCGCTGGCCTCCGAGAGCGGTCGCCACTGATGCCGCCACGACCCTAGGGGTCGACCCGGTTGCCGTCCTCGTCCCAGTGGTCTGCCACCTTCTTCGACGGCTGCACCCGCGGCGGCTCGCCCGGCATCTTGGGGTAGTCGGGCGGGAACGGCAGCTCGCCGCCGGGCAACTCCTCCCAGAGCGCGAGCAGCGGCTCGAGGGAGTACGCCACGTCGTCGATGCCGGCCCACGGGTCGCCGTCCGCGACCCGCTCGGGGACCGTGAAGAGGTTGTAGTCGCGTGGGTCGCGCACATCGGCGAGCTCCGACCAGGTCATCGGGGTCGAGACGGGCGCGCCGGGCTTCGGGCGCAGGGAGTAGGCCGACGCGATCGTGCGGTCGCGGTTGTTCTGGTTGAAGTCGACGAAGATCCGCTCCCCGCGCTCCTCCTTCCACCAGTCCACCGTCACGCCGTCGTCGCGGCGGGCCAGCTCGCGGCCGAATCCGATCGCGGCGTGCCGCAGGTCGGTGAACTCCCACTCCGGCCGGATCCGCACGTAGATGTGCACCCCCCGGTTGCCCGACGTCTTGGGGAAGCCCACCAGGCCGAGCTCCTCCAGGAGCCCCTTGGCGACGCCGGCGACCCGGACGGCGTCCCCGAAGTCGGTGCCGGGCTGGGGGTCGAGGTCGATGCGCAGCTCGTCGGGGTGGTCGACGTCGGCGCGTCGTACCGGCCAGGGATGGAAGACCAGCGTGCCCATGTGCGCGCACCAGACGGGTACGGCGATCTCGGTCGGGCAGATCTCGTCCGCGGTGCGGCCGGATGGGAACGTCACCTGGACGGTCTCGAGGTAGTCGGGAGCGCCCTTGGGCACCCGCTTCTGGTAGAACGCGTCGGCGTCCTTGTCCTGCGGACCGGTCGCGAGCCGCATCCCCTCGCGGACCCCGGACGTCCACCGCTCGAGCGCGGTCGGCCGGTCGCGCAGGGCGCGCATCAGGCCGTCGTCGACGCTCGCGAAGTACTCCGCGACCATCAGCTTGGTGACCTCGGGGGTGCGGTCGGTCGCCTCGTAGATCACCCGGTCCGGGCTGGAGACGCGCACCGCGCGACCTCCGGCGACGACCTCGGCGGCTGGTGGCTTCGGCATGGGGCCACGCTAGCCCGACCTGACCCACACCCATTGGTCACGAACCGCAGGTTTCGGGCCCGGAATGTTGCGGTTGGGGACCAAACCCCACGTCCTCAGCCCGCGCGGGACTCGGTCAGCAGCGCGGTGGGCTGGAAGGTCGGCCGTCGGTCGAGGTCCTCGCGGTTGGCGCGAACGAACTCGAAGCTGGCGGTGGTGACCAGCATCCAGGGGCCGGGTACCTCGTCCTGGCCGAGCACCGGCGCCGTGACGCCGGCGTACGCCGCGACCAGGGCCTCCGCGCACGCCACGTGGGCCGGCGGGAAGTGGAAGGCGTTGCGACCGACCTCGACCGGCGAGCCGAGGAACGCCAGCGGGCGGCCCAGCCCCGCGCCGCAGACGCCGCAGATCCGGCTCAGCGCGCACTGGGTCACCCGGCGCTTGTCGAGCTCGCGGGCCGACGGCACCGTGCCGGGGTCGGCGTAGGCGTCCTCGGTGCCGCAGGCGAACGGGACCGGTACGCCGAGCTCCGGGTCGCGGGGCAGGTCGGTGAAGGCGCGGGGGGCGGCGTCCATCAGTCGTGGCTCCGCTCCCGCGGGCTGCGGGTCCACGCCCCGAGCTCGCGACGCCGCGGCTGCCGCTCCTCGTCCGAGCGCCGCTTGCGGTCGCGGGCCGGCTCGTTCGCGGTGTCCCGGCGCTCCGGCGGGGCCGGGTCGTCGCTCGAGGTCATGTGGTTGGGCAGCGACAGCTTCATGATCGTGCGCAGCGCCTGGCCGTACTGCCGGTGCAGCGGTCCGGTCGTGTACGGGATGTCGTACTTGTCGCACAGAGCCCGCACCTTGACCGCGATCTCGGGGTAGCGGTTGCTCGGCAGGTCCGGGAAGAGGTGGTGCTCGATCTGGTAGCCGAGACTGCCGCTGAGGGTGTGCAGCGTGCGCCCGCCCTCGAAGTTTGCCGAGCCGAGCATCTGGCGCAGGTACCACTCCGCGCGGGTCTCGTCCTCGAGCTCCTCCTCGGTGAAGTGCATCGCGCCGTCGGGGAAGTGGCCGCAGAAGATGATCATGTACGACCACAGGTTGCGGGCCAGGTTGGCGGTGGCGTTGGCCTTGACCGTCGACTTCCAGCTCTTCCCGCTCAGCGCCGGGTAGACCACGTAGTCCTTGAGGATCTGGTTGCGGCCCTTGCGCGCGATCTGGCGCAGCTGGCGCTTCATCTCCTTGGGGTCCTTCTCGCCCTTGCGGATCCGCTCGAGGTCGAGGTCGTGCAGCGCGACGCCCCACTGGAACAGCGAGGCGAGCAGGGCGTTGTAGACCGGCTGGCCGAGGTAGTAGGGGTGCCACTTCTGCTCGCGCGCCATCCGCAGCACGCCGTAGCCGATGTCGTTGTCGTGGCCGAGCACGTTCGTGAACTGGTGGTGGATGTAGTTGTGGGAGTGCTTCCACTGCTCGGCGGGCTGGGCGGTGTCCCACTCCCAGTTGCTGGAGTGGATCTCGGGGTCGTTCATCCAGTCCCACTGGCCGTGCATGACGTTGTGGCCGATCTCCATGTTCTCGAGGATCTTGGCCAGGCCCAGCATCGCCGTACCGGCGACCCAGCCGGGCTTGCGGGCCTTCGCGTTGTGGGCGCTCGCGATCAGGGCCACCCGGCCGGCCGTGGCCAGGCCGCGCTGGACCCGGATCATCCGGTTGATGTACGCCGCGTCCGCGGCGTTGCGGGACTCCTCGACCTCCGCGCGGATGGCGTCGAGCTCGCGTCCGAGCTGCTCGACCTCCTCCTCGGTGAGGTGGGTGTACTCCTTGACGTCGGCGATGGCCATCGTTCGGGTTTCCTTTCGTCCTTCGGGGTTTCGAGACAGGCGCTGCGCGCCTTCCTCAACCCACGGATGTCAGATGTCGAGCGTGCAGTCGCCCACGGCAGCGGTGACACAGGTCTGGACGGGCTCGTTGGGCTGCCCGAACTCGTCGCCGCTGCGCAGGTCGCGGATGGTGCCGGACACGAGCGTCAGGGTGCAGGTGTGGCAGATGCCCATCCGGCAGCCGTAGGGCATCCCCACCCCGGCCTCCTCACCGGCCTCGAGGATCGTGGTCGCGCCGTCGGCCTCGACGGTCTTGTTGGAGTTGCGGAAGGTGATCGTGCCGCCCTCGCCGCCGTCGCCGCCGAGCTCGAGGGAGAAGCGCTCGAGGTGCAGCCGCTCCTCGAGGCCGGCCCGCTCGAAGTGCTCGCTGACCGCGTCGAGCATCGGGCCCGGGCCGCAGGCCCAGGTCTCGCGCTCACGCCAGTCGGGGCAGATCCGGTCGAGGTCGGAGAGCTCGAGCATGCCGTCGGAGTCGGTGTGCAGCTGGTGCAGGGTGAGGCCCTCGTGTCGCCCCTCCAGCTCGAGCAGCTCGTCGCGGAAGATCATGCGATCGGCCGTCGGCGAGGAGTAGTGCATGACGACGTCCGGCATGGTGCCACGCCGGTCGAGCGTGCGGAGCATCGCCATCACCGGCGTGACCCCGCTGCCGCCCACGAGGAAGAGCATGCGTGCCGGCGGCGGGTCGGGCAGCACGAAGTCGCCCTCGGGCAGCGCCAGCCGCACGATCGTCCCCGGCTCGAGGCCGTTGACGAGGTGGGCGGAGAGCTTGCCCTCCGGCATCGCCCGGACCGTGATCGAGATGGTCCGGCCGCGGCGCCGCGGCGGCGAGCTGACCGAGTAGGAGCGCCACTGGAACTTGCCCTCGACCTGCACCCCGATGCCGACGTACTGCCCGGGGCGGTGGTCGTAGTGCCAGCCCCAGCCCGGCCGGATCACCAGCGTGGCGGCGTCCTCGGTCTCGGGGATGACCTCCTCGACCCTGCCGCGGAGCTCGCGCGAGCTCCACAGCGGGTTGATCAGCGTGAGGTAGTCGTCCGGGAGCAGCGGCGTCGTGAGGGTGTCCGCTGCCTTCCGGAACCGGTCCCAGGAGAGGCGTGGCGTGTCTGGTGAAGTGACCCCCGTCATGGGTTCAGTG
>JAOPXF010000420.1 GCA_025965295.1 Nocardioides sp. | reverse complement strand
ATCGGCTCGAGGAACATGCCGTTCCACAGCGAGTCGAACAGCTTGCCGGCGCCCACGTCGGCGGGGTCCTCGCTGCCGGGCCAGATCGGGGCGTGGTTGTTGGCGCAGCCGACGTCGCGGGCCCCGGCGGCGCGCAGGGCGATCTCGGCCCGGCCGTGCGCGAGCAGCAGGTGGTGGGCCACCGGCAGCGCGTCGAACATCATCGTGCGGCCCGGCGCGTGCATCCCGAGCGAGTAGCCGAGCATCGTGACGACGTTGGGCTCGTTGATCGGGACCCAGTGCTCGACGCGGTCGGCGTAGCGCTCGCCGACGATGGCGGCGTACTCGGCGAAGCGGTCGATCGTCGCGCGGTTCAGCCAGCCGCCGTCGTCCTCCAGCGCCTGGGGCAGGTCCCAGTGGTAGAGCGTGACCATCGGCTGCACGTCGGCCTCGAGCAGGCAGTCGATGAGCCGGTCGTAGAAGTCGAGCCCCTTCTCGTTGGCCGGGCCGCAGCCGGTGGGCTGGATCCGCGGCCAGGACAGCGAGAGCCGGTAGCCGTTGGTGCCGAGCCGCTTCATCAGCTCCACGTCCTCGGCGTACCGGTGGTAGTGGTCGCACGCGACCGCGCCGCTCGACCCGTCGGAGACGCGGCCGGGCAGGGCGGTGAACGTGTCCCAGATGCTGGGGCCGCGGCCGTCCTCGCTCGCCGCGCCCTCGATCTGGTACGACGCGGTGCTGGTGCCGAAGCGAAATCCTGGGGGAAGCTGTGGGAGCACGGGCACAATGATGCGTGTGAGTGTCGAGATCCGCCGGGCTTCTCAAGGATTCGTGACCAGGGAGAGGGGGCGGTACACCCGGCATGCCTTCTCGTTCGGACCGCACTACGACCCCGGGAACGTCTCGTTCGGGCCGATGGTGTGCCACGACGACCACCTGCTCAGCGGCGGCCAGGGGTTCCCCGACCACCCGCACGCGAACCTCGAGATCGTCAGCTGGGTGCTGCGCGGCGCGCTGGCGCACGCCGACGACCACGGGCACGACCAGGTCGTCGGGCGCGGCTCGGTCCAGGTGCTGTCCGCCGGCTCCGGCGTCGTCCACGCGGAGACCGCGGACCCCGGGTCCGGGCCCGCCCGCTTCGTCCAGGTGTGGCTGACACCCGACCAGACCGGTGCCGAGCCGGCGTACGCCACCGCAGCGCCCGCGCTGCCCGACGGCGAGCTGGTCGTCGTGGCGTCCGGTCACGACCCCGCTGCGCCGGTGCGGCTCGGGACCTCCTCGGCGACCTTCTCGGTCGCCCGACTCCCGGCCGGGGGCACGCTGGCCCTGCCGGACGACGCGCGGCAGCACGTGTACGTCGCGAGCGGTGCGCTGGTGCGCTCGTCGCTGGCAGAGCCACTGGCCGAGGGCGACGCCTTCCGGATCACCGACCGCCCCGGCCTCGAGCTGACCGCGGCCGTCCCGACCGAGCTGCTCGTGTGGACCTTCAGCCCCGCTTCCTGACCTTCACGAAGAACCGCATGGTGGCCGTGTTCGTGCCGTCGGTGACGGTGAGGAGCACCTGGTGCACGCCCTTGCGGGCGAACGCGTGCCGCACGCTGCGACCGTGCTCGGTCGCGCCACCGGAGAACCGCCACATGTAGGTCAGGGTGTCGCGCTCGGGGTCCTGGGCGGTCGCGCCGAAGCGCACCGGCCGACCGGCCCGGGGCCGGTGCCCCACCGTGACGTCGGTGATCTCGGGGGCGCCGTTGTGCGCCGGGGACGCCGTGTCCGAGGGGCTCGGGGTCGCCGTCTCGGTGACCGTCTCGGTCGCGGTGGCCGTCGCGGTACTGGTGGCCGTCACCGTCGCGGTGGCGGTCGGCGCGCTCTCGGTCGGCGTGGCCGTCGGGGTGGTGGAGGCGGTCGGCGTGACCGTCGCCGTCGGGCTCTCCGTCGCGCCCTCCGTGGGCGTCGTGTGCTCGGCGCCGATCGTGTAGGCGCAGCCGCCGGTCGCCGTGTCGGCATCGGGGACGAGCAGCACCAGCGAGCGCCGGGCCACGATCTCCAGCCCGGCGATCTGCTGGCCCGCCGTGAGCGTGCCGGGCAGGCCCAGCGATGCCCAGCGGGCCGCCGGCAGGGTCACCGAGATCTCGTCGGCGTCCGGGTCGAAGCTGCCCGGCAGGTCACTGGCGAGGGTCGTCCGGGTCGTTCCGAGCTGGCCCAGCACGAACGACGTGCCGTCCTCGAGGGTGCGGGTGGCTCCGAGGTAGTAGCCGGCGCCACCGAAGGTGAAGTTGTAGTCGAAGTACTCGCCCGTCCCCTCCTGGCCACCGGGGCTGGCGGCGAGGTCGGAGACCTTCCAGTGGAACGTCACGTCGGAGGTGGCCGGGTCGCTGGTGAGCCACGAGTCGGTGACGTCGAGGGCGGCGTCGCTCGGCAGCGGGGTGCCGGCACCGAGCACGCTCGAGGCGTCGCCCTCGGGGTCGGTGAACGCGCCGTCGGCCGGGCAGGTCGCCTCGTCCGTGGGGGCGGCGGTGGCGCCCGTGAGCTCCTCCACCGCGGCCAGCACGTCGACCAGACCGTGGCCCGCGTCGAACGACGTCCCCGACGTGGCGTCCGGGTTGCGGGTGTCGGTGACGTACTCGCGGGACGCGCCGCCGAACTGGTGGGTGGTGTCGAGCATCAGGTCCTCGACCTCGGCCGGGGTGAGGAGCCGGCCGAGCTTCTTCATCGCGACCTGCTGGAGGACGGCGACGTAGCCGGCGATGTGCGGCGCGGCCATCGACGTACCGCTGATCGTGTTGTAGTTCGGGTCCGCGGTGTCCAGCCCGGTGCTGCACACCGGCAGCCAGGGTCGGCAGGCGGAGGTGATGTTGGCACCCGGTGCGGAGATGTCGGGGTACGTCGACACGTCGGACCGCAGACCGCGCGAGGACGAGGAGTCCAGGTCGTTGTCGCGGCTGGCGGTGCCTGCGTCGTCGTAGTTGGCGACCGAGATGACGCCGCCGGTCGGGTCGACCGAGTAGGGGTTGGTCTTCGCCGCGGTGCCGTCACCGCCGTCGTTTCCGGCGGCCCAGACGACGGTCACGCCGGCCGCCACGAGCGCGCGCTGGACGAGCACCTGGGGCGCGTCGGCGCGGAAGGAGCCGCCACCGGTGGGACCCCACGAGTTGTTGACCGCAACGATCGGGGCGCACGAGCCGTCGCCGCAGGGGTCGGCGTGGTGGAGGAGCACCCAGTACAGGCCGGTGGTGCCGCCGTACACGCTCAGCGTCGCGCCGCCGGAGACCGAGACGATGTCGGCGCCCGGGGCGCCGCCGCGCAGGTGCCGGCCGGCGGCGTCGGTGACCCGCGAGCCCGCCGCGATGCCGGTGACGTGCGTGCCGTGCCCACCCGCGGAGGGGCTGTCCGTGTCGTTGACCGCGGTCGCGTCGACGGCGCACGCGTCGAGCGTCTCGTAGTCGTCGGTGAGGGCGCCGACCGCGTCGGAGCAGGCGATCTTCACGTTCTTCTTCACCCGGGAGGCGCCGTCGGCGTCCGCGAACATCGGGTGCGTGCCGTCGGTGCCCGAGTCGACGATCGCGACCGAGAAGCCCGCGCCGTCGAACTTGTCGAGCACCCCGTCGCCGTCCACGTCGACCGCACCGTCGTGGACCGGGACCGCCCGGGTCGTGACCTGGTCGGTGTCGACCTGGTAGCCGACCTTCTCGTCCGACCAGTCGATCCGGGTGACTCGGCTGTCCTTCGCGAGCGCGCGCACCTGGGCCGGCGTACCCGTGACGGTGACGATGCCGATGCGGCCCAGCGCGACGCCGGGGAGCAGCCCGTGGGCGCGGACCGCCCGCTTGGCCGCCCGCAGGTCGCCACCCGCCTGCACCATCACGTGGACCGGGGTGGTGGCCGAGACGGCACGCAGGTGCCGGCGCAGGGACGGCTGCAGCACCGGACCGGCCGCGACCGGCGCGGCGACCGCGCCGAGGTCGCCGGTGGCGACGGGGGTGCCGACGGACGGGGCGCCGAGGACGGCGACGGCGGGGAGGGCGACGAGGGCCGAGGTGGCGGCGGTGGCGACCACGGCGTTGATCGCGGTCCAGCGCGCGGAGAGGCGGTGGGTCATGGAGCTCACTTCTCGTGGAAGGGGAGTGCGGGTCGGGTCTGACCTCGGCTGCTCAACGAGGCTTCACCGTCCTGGTCACCCCTCATTCCACACACTGGTCCAGACCAGTCCCCCCGGGTGTTGAGTCAGGCGATGACCCGGAGGGCCCCAGGCCGGATCTCGACGATCGCAGGGGGGTCGGTGAGGGCGGGCAGCACGCCGAGCGGCTCGCCGTCCCCGCCAACCGGGATGGGCGCCCGGGCGCGGCCACGGATCTCCACCCGGGCGCCGGTGAGCACGGTGACCTCCGGTCGCTCGATGTGCGCGCCGTCGTAGACGGTCGGCAGGGAGCGCATCAGCTCCAGCCGGGAGGCGGCCTCGATGACGACGACGTCGAGCAGCCCGTCGTCGACCGCGGCGGCGGGCGCGATCTTCATGCCCTTGCCGTAGTAGGCCGAGTTGGCGACCACGACGGTCGCGGCGGAGTACTCGTGCTCCACGCCGTCGACCGAGAGCCGGTAGCGGGCCGGCTGGTACGTCGCGAGCGAGCGCAGGGCGGCGTAGGGGTACTGGAGCCTGCGGGGCAGCCGGTGCGCCCGGTCCACGATCTCCGAGGCACGGGCGTCGACACCGGAGTAGACCGAGCCGGCGACGAGCCGGGTCGGCCCGCCCGGCGGCGTCCAGGCGAGGAGGTCCACGCGGCGTACGTCGCCCTCGAGCAGGAGGTGGGCCTGCGCCGCGGGGTCCTCGGGCAGGCCGAGCATCCGGGCGAAGTCGTTGCCCCGGCCGGCGGGCAGCAGGGCGAGGGTGCCTCCAGCCGACGACACGGGGCCGGCGAGCGACGCCAGCATGCCGTCTCCGCCGACCGAGACCACGACGTCGCCGCGGGCGATCGCGGCGTCGACCAGCTCGCCCATCGCGCGCGGGCCGGGCGAGTAGGTCACGTCGACGACGGCGCCGGCCTCACGCAGCAGCCGCGCGACCGGGATGACGGCCTCGGGCGCCGCACCGCCCCCCGAGGCCGGGTTGACCAGGAAGGAGAAGGTACGCCGACCGGTTCGACCAGCCCCGGACCTCTCGGGGTCCTCGCGGGAGGGGGAGCCCAGCGAGTCCTTTCGTGGGGTGTTGTTCACGGGATCAGGACTCCGGGGTTGAGGATGCAAGTCGGGTCGAGGTCGGCCTTGACCGCGCGCAGGATCGAGACCCCGATCGGGCCGATCTCCCGGGCCAGCCAGGGCTTGTGGTCGGTGCCGACGGCGTGGTGGTGGGTGATCGTGGCGCCCGCGCCGATGATCGCGTCGTTGGCGGCGGCCTTGGCCACCAGCCACTGCGCGAGCGGGTCGGCGGCACCCTTGGCCGCGACCGTGAAGTAGAGCGAGCAGCCGGTCTCGTAGACGTGCGAGATGTGACAGAGCACCATCGTCGGCTCGCCCAGCGTGGCCTCGAGCGCGGACTTCACGTCGGCGTACAGGCGGTCCATGTTGGACCAGAACGTCGCCGTCTCGAGGGTCTCGACGAGGACGCCGACGTCGAGCAGGGCGTCACGGAGGTACGGCGCGTTGAAGCGGCCGTGCGCCCACGACCGGCCCGGCTCCTCGCCGAGCGACTCGCCGCCGAGGCCGGACAGCACGGCGGTGACCGCGGCCCGCTTGGCGTCGACGGCGGCCTGCTCGCCCTCGTAGCCGGTGATCATCATGCAGCCGCCGGCCGGCGCGCCGCCGATCTCGTCGGGCCGGGCGAGGTTGATGGCGGTCTCGGACTCGTCGCTGAGCCGGATGACGGTGGGCAGCAGGCCCGACTGCGCGAGGGTGCGCATGGCGGCGGCGCCCACGACGAAGGACGGCCAGCGCCAGCCCTCGTAGACCTTCACGGCCGGCAGCCTGCGGACCCGGACCGTCACCGAGGTGATCACGCCGAAGGCGCCCTCGGAGCCGAGCACGAGCTGGCGCAGGTCGGGGCCGGCCGCGTTGGCGGGAGCGCTGCCGAGGGTCAGGTCACCCCGCGGCGTGGCCACCGTGAGGCCGACGACCAGGGCGTCGAAACGGCCGTAGCCGGCACTCGACTGGCCGCTCGAGCGGGTCGCGGCGAAGCCGCCGATGCTGGCGTACTCGAACGACTGCGGGTAATGACCCAGGGTCAGTCCGTGTTCCGCGAGCAGGGCCTCGGCCTCGGGGCCGCGCAGGCCGGGCTCCAGGGTGGCGGTCATCGAGACCGGGTCGACGGCGAGCAGGCGCTTCATCCGGATCAGGTCGAGGCTGAGCAGGCCGGCGTACCCCTCGCGGCGCGCGGCGAGGCCACCGGTGACGGAGGTGCCGCCGCCGAAGGGCACGACCGCCAGGTGGTGCTCGACCGCGAAGGCGAGCACGGCGGCCACGTCGTCGTGCCCGGCCGGCCGGACGACGGCGTCCGGGGCGTCGGAGAGGTCGCCGGCGCGGGCCCTGAGCAGGTCCGGGGTCGACTTGCCCCGGGTGCGCAGCCGGCGGGTCTCGTCGTCGGTGCGGACGTGGTCGGGGCCGAGCAGCTCGCGCAGGCCGTCGAGCAGGACCGGGTCGAGACCCGAGGCGGGCAGCTCGGGGTGCTCGACGGGCGGGCGCTCGTCGAGGCCGAAGACCATCTCGATCAGGCCGCGCGCGGTGTCCGGCAACGGGGTGGCGGAGGCGGCGTCGCCCCAGCCCAGCGGGTTCATCTCGACGGTGCTCTGCACGGGGTCCATGTGTTACAGTGTTACACATGACGTCACTTCGTCACAATGGGCCGGACCAGACTGACTCGCGCGACGGCTACCTCGACGCCGCCCGCGACTGCATCCACGACGTCGGCTGGCGGCGTACGACGCTCACCGAGGTCGCCCGCCGGGCCGGCGTCTCGCGGATGACGATCTACCGCACCTGGGCCGACATGCCCAAGCTGCTCGGCGACCTGATGACCCGCGAGTGGGCCGGCGTCGTCGCCGCGACCGTCGCCGACGAGGACCCGGCCGCCCCGACCCTGGACCGCCTGGTCGCCGACATCGTCGGGACCGTGCGGGCGCTGCGCGAGAACGAGCTGTTCGTGCGGATCGTCGAGCTCGACCCGGAGCTGCTGCTCCCCTACCTGCTCTCCCGCCGCGGCCGCTCGCAGGACGCGATCCTGGCGCTGACCGAGGGACAGATCCGCGAGGGCCAGGCCGACGGCACGATCCGCGCCGGCAACCCGGTCGCGATCGCGCGCGCGCTGCTGCTCGCGGCGCACGGGTTCGTGCTGTCCGCGCACACGATGGTCGACGACCGCGCGGGCGAGGACGAGCTCGACGCCGAGCTGGCCACGCTGCTGACCCGGACCCTGGCGCCGTGAGCGCGTCGTCCCGACCGCGTCGATTGGTCACGAACCGCAGCCCGGGGGACCCGTTTCGTGCGGTTGGGGACCAAACCCCAGTCCCCCGACGCATCACGCCCGGGCTCGCCGACGCGCCGGCCGAGGTCGACGTGGTCGTGATCGGGCTCGGCATCACCGGGGTGGGTGTGGCGCTCGACGCGGTCACCCGCGGGCTCAGCGTGCTGGCCGTGGACGCGCACGACCTCGCGTTCGGCACCTCTCGCTGGTCGTCGAAGATGGTCCACGGCGGGCTGCGCTACCTCGTCAACGGCCAGGTCGGCGTGGCCCACGAGAGCGCCGACGAGCGCGGCATCCTGATGGAGGTCACCGCACCCCACCTGAGCCACGCGATGCCGATGTTGGTCCCCCTCAACTCCAGCGTGACCCGACTCCAGGCCGCGGTCACCCGCACCGGGCTGCTGGCCGGGGACCTGCTCCGGCGCGGGGCGCACACCGACGCCGAGACGCTCCCGAAGCCCCGCCGGCTCTCCGCCACCGAGACGCTCCGACTCGCCCCCGCCCTGCGCCCCGCGGGCCTCCGCGGCGGGCTCCTCTCGTGGGACGGCCAGCTCGAGGACGATGCCCGGCTCGTCACGACGATTGCCCGCACCGCAGCGTCGTACGGCGCGCACGTGCGCACCCACGCCCGGGTGCTGGCGGCGACCGGCACGTCGGTCGACCTGCGCGACGAGCTCACCGGCGCCACCACGACCGTGACCGCGAAGGCCGTGGTCAGCGCGACCGGCGTGTGGGCCGGGCAGCTCGTCGACGAGGTGACGCTGCGGCCCAGCCGGGGCACCCACCTGGTGCTGCGCGCCGAGACCCTGCCCGGGCTCCAGGTCTGCGTGTTCGCACCGGTGCCCGGCGAGACCAACCGCTTCGTGCTGGTCCTCCCCCAGCCCGACGGCACGATCTATGTCGGCCTCACCGACGAGCCGGTCGGGGGCGACATCCCCGACGTGCCCGCGCCGTCGGAGCCCGAGATCGGCTTCCTGCTCGACGTCGTCTCCGCGGCGTTCTCCCGTCAGCTGCGGCGCGACGACGTCGTGGGTGCGTTCGCCGGGCTCCGCCCGCTGATCGACGCGGGCGACGCCTCGACCGCCGACCTCTCGCGCAGGCACGCGGTGCTGACCAGCCGCTCCGGGGTCGTGACGATCGTCGGCGGCAAGCTCACGACGTACCGCCAGATGGCCGAGGACGCCGTCGACGCCGCGGTCGCCCACGCCCGCCTGCCGGCCGGCCCGTGCCGCACCCGGGCGCTGCCCATCGCCGGCGCCGCCCCACGCGCCGAGCTGGCCGAGCTCGAGCAGCCCGCCCGGCTCGTGCGCCGCTTCGGCACCGACGCCGGCCTGGTCCTCGACAACGCCCGCACGGTCAGCGGGCTCACCGACGACGAGCTGCTCCGCCCGGTCGCGGAGCACGTCCCGGTCACGCTCGCCGAGCTGATCTTCGGCGTCACCCACGAGGGCGCCGCCGACGTCGACGACCTCCTCGACCGCCGTACCCGGGTCGGGCTGGTGCCCGCCGACCGTGCGCTGGCGGTCCCCGCTGCCGAGCGCGCCCTGGAGCTGGTCAGCGCCCACCGATGAGTTCCGGCATCGACGCGGGTCTGCACGGCGAGGCAGACTGGACGACGACGAGGAGCATCCCCATGACGGCGATGAGGGCGGCACAGGTGGACAGCCAGGACACGGAGCTGGACGACTTCCCCACGCTCACCGCGCGCTACCAGCGCGAGCTGCTGGCACACTGCTACCGGATGAGCGGCTCGGTGCACGAGGCCGAGGACCTCGTGCAGGAGACGTTCCTGCGGGCATGGAAGGCCTCGTCGAGCTTCGAGGGCCGCTCCTCGGTCCGCACCTGGCTCTACCGGATCGCGACCAACGTGTGCCTCACGAACCTCGAGTCCCGCCCCCGGCGACCGATGCCCACGGGTCTCGGCACGGGCGACGCGCAGGCCGGCGACGCGCTCGAGCAGGACACCGACATCGCCTGGCTCGAGCCGGTGCCCGACGCCGCCGTCGTGGTCGCGGAGCGCGACTCGATCCGGCTCGCGTTCATCGCCGCGCTCCAGCACCTGCCCGCGCGGCAGCGCGCCGTCCTGATCCTGCGCGACGTGCTGCGCTGGTCGGCCGCGGAGGTCGCGGAGGCACTCGACACCACCGCTGCTGCGGTCAACTCCGCCCTCCAGCGCGCCCACGCCCAGCTCGCCGACCGCGGTCTCAGCGAGGAGAGCGTCCGGCCGGACCTGACCCCTGGCCAGCGTGCGCTGCTCGACCGCTACGTCGAGGCGTTCTGGGAGAAGGACATCGACACCATCGTCAGTCTCCTGACCGCCGAGGCCACGTGGGAGATGCCGCCGTTCACCAGCTGGTTCCGCGGCTCCGAGGCCATCGGCTGGCTGATCGGCAACGAGTGCCCCGGCGGCCGCAACGACATGCCGATGCTGCCCACGCAGGCGAACGGACAGCCCGCGTTCGGTCTCTACATGCGCACCGGGCAGGGCGACTTCGTGCCGTTCCAGCTCCAGGTCCTCGAGCTCGACAACCAGCGGGTGCGGCACGTGAGCGCGTTCTTCGACGTCTCGCTGTTCGCGACGTTCGGGCTGCCCGACCGGCTCACCGCCGACCACGTGCCGGACCTCACCGAGACCGCCCCGGCCTCGAGGTGACCGCCGGGCTCGACCGGGCCGTCGAGCTCCTCGACCGGGCTCTCGGGTACACCCGCGTCGTGCTCTCCGACGTGACGGACCACCAGCTCGACCACCCCACGCCGTGCGAGCGGTGGTCCCTCGACGACCTGCTGCGCCACCTGGAGGACGCCCTGGACGCATTCACCGAGGCGGCCGGCGGCGCGGTGGAGGTGGGCCGGCCGGGCCCGGCCTCGGCCCGGGTGGGCGTGCTGCAGGAGAAGGCCTGCGCGCTGCTCGCCGCCTGGAGCCGGACAGCGCCGGCCGAGGTCGCGGTCGGCGACCGCGACCTGCCCAGCCCGGTGCTCGTCGCCACCGCCGCGCTGGAGATCACCGTGCACGGGTGGGACGTCGGCCAGGCCACGGGACTCCGGAGCCGGGTCCCCGAGGAGCTCGCCTGTGCCCTGCTGCCCGTGGCCGGGCGGGTCGTCGACCGGGCCGACCGCGGGGTGCGGTTCGCCCATCCCCGACCGGCCGCAGCCGACGCACCGTACGACGCCCGCCTGCTGGCCTTCCTCGGCCGGCACCTGACTGGTCCACCGGGACGAGTTCGGACCAATCGGGACACGGGCCCGGGCCTGGCTTCCTAGTCTTGCGGCCATGCAGGCACCCGAGGTGGCGGACCTCCTCTCGGCCCCGCCCGGCGACACCGTCACCCGCTCGACGCCTCGGCCCCGCGCATTCGGCCACTCCGGCCTGGCCCGAGCCTGGGAGCAGGCCCGGCTCGGGCAGGTGAACGCGGCGCTCGCCACCCTCGCAGCCCTGCGCGTCTCGGGGGAGATCGACCCGGACAGCACCGACGCGGTCCTGCTGCTGGCGACGAGTGTCGACTGCCGGCTGGCCCGTGGTGACCTGGGCGCGGCGCTCGCGCTCGGCGAGGAGCTGGCGCCGTACCTCGAGCTGCCGGGTGCCCTCGGCGCCATCTCGCACCACGCGCGCGGCGAGCTCGCCTCGGCGCTCAACGAGCCGGAGCTGGCCGCCGCCCACTTCACCACCGCCGGCCTGCGGGTGGCCGCCGACATCGGGTACGCCGACCTGGTGCCGTGGCGCGCCGGCGCGGCCCTGGCCGCCGTCCGGCGAGGGCGGCGCCCCGAGGCCG
>JAOPXF010000460.1 GCA_025965295.1 Nocardioides sp. | reverse complement strand
ACCAGGAGAGCCGGTCGGGGCGGCCGTCGTAGTCCTTGCGCTGGTTGGCGCCGCTGGTGCCGGGCAGCACGAAGACCTGCGCGCCGGCGAGCTCCCAGGCGGCCACGCCGAGCTGCGGCTTGCGCAGCCCGAGCGCCCGGGCCGCGCCCTGGGCGACGGTCTTGCTGGTGAACGCCAGCCACTCCGGCTGCCAGGTCTCGACCTTGGCGACCAGCTCGTCGACGTCGTACGTCGGTGGGCTGGTCGAGATGTGCCGCACCAGGTCGGTGAGCCCCAGACCGAGCGGGACCACCCGCTCGGCGTCCTGGGGGCCGAGCTCGTCGGGGCTCAGGCCGCTGCGGTGCAGCATCTGCCAGAAGCTGTTGCCCGGGCCGGCGTAGTAGTGCTCGCGCAGGGTCGTGCTCTCCGCGCAGGCCATGCCGCAGAAGACGACACGCGGCTCGGGGCCGACGAGGTCGGGCAGGTCGTCCATGCCCCCACCCTGACAAGGCGGGTCAAGTCGGGGCGGTCAAGTCCGGGCGGGGCACACCGGGCCCCTTCAGCCGTAGCGGGCCGTGGTCTCCTCGGGCCTGTCGAGCTCGAGCACGAACCAAGCGGTGGTGCCGGAGGCGTCCTGCTCGGAGCCCCAACGGTCGGCGAGGGCGTCGACGAGGGTGAGGCCGCGGCCGAAGACCCGCATCGGGTCGTCGCCGTCGGGCATCTGCACGAACGACGCGGGGTTGCCGGAGCCGCTGGAGCCCCCCAGGTCGCGTACGACGACGGTGAGGACCCGGTGCTCGAGGTGGAGCGTCAGCTCGGAGGTGGTCTGCGCGTGGATGATCGCGTTGGTCACCAGCTCGGAGAGGCACAGCTGGGCGTTGTCGATCGTGTCGTCGTCGATCCCCCATTCCTCGAGCCGCTCGCGCAGGAAGCGCCGGGCGGCGCTCGCGGCCCGCGGGTCGCCCTCGAGCAGCACGCCGACCCGCTCACCCTCGCCGATCAGCGCCGGGTCGTCGGCGGCGGCGTCCTCGGGCCCGCGGCCGGTGATGATGCGGACGCGCCGTACGGCTTCGGCGGTCCGGCGGGCCGTCGCCTCGATGAGGCGGCGCTGGGGCTCGGCGAAGGACTGATCGGCGTCGAAGAAGACGATGAGCCCGCCGATCGGCGAGCCCAGGCCCGGCAGCGGCCAGGCGGCCAGGGCACGGGTGCCGTGCGCACGCAGGCCGGAGATGGCCTCGGGGAAGCGCGGCTCCAGCTCGTCGAGGCCGCCGAACACCGCCTCGCCGGTGCGCGCGACAGCGGTCAGCGGGAAATCGTCGTACGCGTCGATGTGCGTCCAGGTCAGCACCGCCTCGCGCTCGTCGTCGGTCGCGACGAAGCGCAGCCGGCGCCCTGCGCCCTCGACGAGAGCGAAGCCCACGCGGCTGACTTCGGGGAGGCTGATGAGGTCCACGAGCACGCTTCGCGCCACCTCGTCGATGTCCGAGGCGTTGCGCAATGCGAACCCGAGACGGGAAAGGTGCCCCAACGGCGCACGGGGATCTCCCCCCCATGCGGCCGACGTTGGAGTGCCCACGTCGTCCAGCACTGTGACAGAGTAGGACAACTGGCGGCTGCGTGCTCGCCAAGGCCCCTGGTCCAGACCGGTCCGTGTCGACTGGGGTCGCGGGGCCCCGCGGGTCCGCCCCTCCCGCCGCGGGATTATCGGACACAATGGCCCGGTGGCGTCACAGGGCAAGCGAGTCGGGTCGCGGCGGGGGCCGAAGAAGAAGACGCCCCTCCAGCCGTCCCTGCTCGGGCTCGCCGGCGGGGTCACGCTCGCGGTGATCGCCTGGGGCTACCTGGTGTACGCCGCCATCGACTTCGGCTCGTCCGCCCGCGGCGGCGACAACCAGGCCTGGTACTTCCTCGCGATCGCCTCGCTCGGCGCCGTCGCCTGCCTGTTCATCGGCCTGATGCTGATCGCGCGGCTGCTGCGCAAGCTCGGCATCACGAGCGCTCCCACCCCCAGGGACGCGGTCGAGGACCCGGCTCCCGCCGCGACCGCTGCCCGTCCGCCGGGTGGGCGGCGCGCGGCTCGCTGATCGGTTCCCAAGCGGCACGGGCTCGCGATGCTGGTCGAGCCGTGCCAGCCTGTCGCGATGAAGTCCCTCGCCCGGCCCCTCGAGGCTCTCCTCGCGCTGGCGATCCTCGCTCTCGCGCTCGCCGAGGTCTTAGGCGACTGGACCACCCCGACCTGGCTCTGGCTGCTCGTCCTCGTCTGCCTCGTGGCCGATGTGGTCCTGCTACGGCGCGAGATGAGGGACAGCGGTGATCTGACGTCACCAGGTGACGATGAATCACCGCCATCTGCCGGATCGGCTCCCTAACGGTCGACCAACCGCCGCACGAACTTGAGGGCCGACCAGGTGTCGTCGACGGCGGCGACCTTGACGTCGACGAAACCGAGCTCGAGGCCGAGGGCGCGGACCCGGTTCTCGTCGATGTCGCAGACGACCCCGGCCGCGGCGAGGGACCGGTGCGCGGACTTCTTGGGCCAGCAGACCCAGACCATGCCCGCGGTGCTGGTGCGCTCGAGGAGGGCCGGGAGCCGGGCGGCCAGCGAGGCGGTGTCGGTGTGGAAGGTCAGCGTCACGTCGGCCTCGCCGGGCAGCCGGCGTACGACGCGGGCCGCGCCCAGGTCGCCGAGGTCGACCCCCTCCGGGAGGCCGTCGAGGAGCACGACGTGGGAGTCCCGGATGCCGAGCTTGCGGACCAGCGGGGTGCCTGAGTAGCCGGCCATGAGCGCGAGGCTAGCGCCCCGGGACGCCGCAAGGGGCGGAGCCACCAGGCTCCGCCCCCTGTCTTCCCCGGCCCGTCAGCCGGGGTCGAGTCGGCTGACAGAGGTCTGTGTTGCTCAGGTGAGCGGCACCCGCAGGCGCTGGCCGGCCTCGACGAAGGCGGAGTCGAGGGCGTTGAGGCGCTCGATCCTGTCCACCATCGCGCGGACGTCGCCGTCGTCGGCGACCTCGCTGGCGATCCCCCAGAGGGTGTCCCCGGTGCCGACCATGACGACGCGGGTCGGCTCGGGCGTGCCGGCCTCCTCGGAGGCGACCGAGCCGGCACCCAGGGCGATCCCGACGCAGAGCAGCACGACGAGCGAGGCCAGGAAGACCACGAGCCGGCCGCGGCGGGTGAGCCGGACGGTCGAGACGCGGATCGAGACGGGCGGGTGCAGGGTCATGGTGCTCATCGGGACCTCCTGGGGAAGTGGCGGTCAGCCTGTGTCAGTCAGCTGCTCGACTCATGTCTATCGGCGGCCACCGACAGTCCGGGTGGACCACGGTCTTGCGAGCCGCTCGATCAGACGTTCGATCGAACATGTGTACGAGACTAGAGCAGGTGTTCGAACGACACAAGCACCTGGACGAACAAATGTTCGAACGTGTCGCGACCCCGCCCCGAAGACCCCCGGCGACCCCTCAGGAGCGGGAGCGCCGCGCCATCGCGCGGCGCCCCTGGGCCGCGAAGAGCGCCGTCGCGCCCCGGGCCACGCCCGGCGCGAGCGCCGGGAC
>JAOPXF010000444.1 GCA_025965295.1 Nocardioides sp. | reverse complement strand
TGCCGCCCGGGATGCCGAGCCAGTCGCCGTGCTCGACCGAGCCCGGCAGCACGGCGTCGTACTCCCAGTGCGCCCGGTCGCCCCACTTGGTCATCACCACGCGGACCGGATCGCCGGGTCGGGGACTCATGCCCCCATTCCACCGTGACCCGCCCGAAACTTCGCACTGACCCGCCCGAAAGTCTTGGGTTCTAGGGGTCGATGCAACACCTGAGATTCAGGAGTTGCGATGAGCGAGTCATCTGGGCGTCGTGCCCCTTCGGGGGCATGGCGCCCTTCGCTTCGCCGTGAGCGGTATCTGTCACTGCTACAAGAGGGTATGACGAATGCTCAGGCGTGTGTGCTGGTCGGGATCAACGTGCGGACCGGGCGGGACTGGCGGCGCGGGATCCGGATGGTGGGCAACCGTCGGTTCACTGCCGATGGCCGTGCGGTCGATGGGGGTGAGCCCTTGCGCAGCGGCCGAGAGATCTCCGCGAGGTTCTTGTCACTGACCGAGCGCCTGAGCATTGCTGATCTGCACCGCGAGGGCTGCTCGGCCCGCGCGATCGCCGCCGAGCTGGGCCGCAGCCCCTCGACGATCACCCGAGAGATCCACCGCAACACCCAGCCAGGCGGCTATCGGCCCCACGTGGCCCAGGCCAAGGCAGAGGCCCGCCGGGGCCGTACGAAGGCATCGAAGATCGCCTCCGACCCGGTCCTGCGAGACTTCATCGCACGGCACCTGCGGTTGCGGTGGAGTCCTGAACAAATCGCTCGCAGGCTGCGTCGTGAGTTCCCCGATCAGCCGGAGATGCACGTGGTCCACGAGACGATCTACCAGGCTCTCTACGTCCAGGGCCGCGGCGAGCTGCGCCGCGAGCTGGCCAGGAGCCTACGCAGCGGCCGGGCTCGACGCCGGCCCCAGCGCCGCCCTGACCAGCGACAGTCCCGGCTTAGCGACGGAGCCGTGATGATCAGCGACCGACCGGCCGAGATCGACGACCGGGCCGTGCCCGGACACTGGGAAGGCGACCTGATCATCGGCAAGGACCACGCCTCCGCGATCGGAACCCTGGTCGAGCGCCACACCCGCTACGTGCTGCTGGTCCATCTCCCCGGCCCCTACACCGCCGAGCTCGTGCGTGACCAGCTCATCGCCACCATGCGCACCCTGCCCGCCCACCTGCGACGATCCCTGACCTGGGACCAGGGCGGAGAGATGGCCCTGCACCGCGAGTTCGCCCTCGCCACCGACGTCGAGGTCTACTTCTGCGACCCAGGCAGCCCCTGGCAACGCGGATCGAACGAGAACACCAACGGCCTGCTACGCCAGTACTTCCCCAAGAGCACCAACCTGAGCGTCCATACCCCCGAGGACCTCGCCGTCATAGCCGCCGAGCTCAACGGCCGACCACGCAAAACGCTCGACTGGGACACCCCAGCCGAGCGCCTTGCCACACTATTGACCTAACCCGTGTTGCAACGACCGCTAGAAACCACCAGTTTCGGGCGGGTCAGTCGCGGCGGCGGGCCAGGACCGGCCGCAGGAGCAGCGCGAGCAGCAGCGCCCCGCCGCCGAGGAGGCCCCACCAGATGGCGTGGTCGCGGGTCGCGGCCAGCACGTCGGCCTCGGGCTCGGGCGCGGTCGCGCGCTGGTGGCCGCTCTCGACCGGGGTGCTGAGCGCGAGATCGCCCGTCCGGTCGGGGTGCAGGGTCCGAGTGACGGCCTCGAGCGGCTGGACGACCCCCGCCCCCTGGAACAGGGTCGGCTCGTCCATGGCGCCGTTGGCGGTCCGCAGCAGGCGCGCCACGATCTGGGGCGCCTTCTCGTGGGGGAACGTCGAGCGCAGCAGCGCCACGACGCCGCTGACCTCGGCGGCCGACCAGGACGTGGCCGTCTGCTGGATCCGACAGTTGCTGCCGTTGAGGGCCACCGAGACCGCGTCGTACGTCGGGGCGGCGACGTCGGTGTCACTGTTGGGCAGGACCACCGTCGACAGGTCGGTCACGTCCGGGTCGGCGTCCGCGGTGGCGTTGACGGCGACGACGCCGTCGTACGCGGCCGGGAAGACCTGACCCGCGGCGTCCTCGCCGAGACCCGTCTCGGAGCCGCCCTCGCCGAACTTCGCCCACAGCGGGTCGGTGTCAATCGGGCGGTTGCCGGAGGCGGCGACCACGACAGCATCGGACTTCACGACGCGGCGCAGGGCCGCCTTCAGCTGGGGGTTCGGGCTCAGCGAGAGCGACATGTTCACGACCCCGATCTTCAGGTCGCCGGCCCGGTTCCGGTCGGCCACCCAGTTGAGCCCGTCGACGACGGCCTGGTTGTCCACCTGGACGTCATTGTTCTCGGTCGTCTCGAAGACGCGCACGTCGACGATGTCGGCGCCGGGCGCGACCCCGACCGGCGAGCCGTCCTTGCGTGGCCGGCCGGCGATCAGGCCGGCGACGGCCGTGCCGTGCGAGTCCTGGATGGGGGTCGAGAACGGCTTGGTGGGCAGCACCGGGATCTGCCCCTCGGCCGTGCTCACCCCGGAGTCGAGGACGGCCACCGTGACGCCCGCGCCCGCGCGGTCGGCCTTCGCGGCGACGGCCTTCTGCGCCGCCGGCACGTCCAGCAGCCTCAGGGGGACACTGGTCGCCGTGTCGGCGTGCTGCGGCGACGTCGCCTCGAACTGGTCGCAGGTGACGACCTCGTCGGCGCGCGCCTGGGCCGGTGCCACGCCCAGCCCGGTCAGGGCGACCGTGAGCACCAGGGCCACGCTCACTCGCACTTCTGACCCTGGTCCACGTCGGGGGTGCAGAGCGCGGAGGCGACCGAGAGCGTCACGCCCCGGTGGAACAGCTCGACCCAGGTGTCGGGGGCGACGACGACCGGCACGCTGCCGTACCCGAGCCGGTCGGGCACGTCCGTGCCCTCGAGGGCGTAGCGGTTGCCCTTGGCGTCGATGAGGTACGGCGCGCCGTACGTCTTGTCGCTCCAGCCGCCGGACAGGACATAGGCGCCGCGGCCCCGGGAGACGGAGGGCTCGTGCTTGCCCTGGGGGATGCCGGTGACCCCGGCCGCGTCACCCGGGTTGGTCCCCAGCACGACGCTCGGAGTGTCACCGGGCGTGGTGCGGAGCACCGCACACGGGGGGCCGCTCTCCGCCTGGAGGCGGTGGTCCGGCCAGTGTGCGGAGTCGAATTTCACCGTGGCCTGACCCGACGTGGGGGCGGTGTCCTGGGTGGTCTCCACCGGGGAGTCGCCGGTGCGCTCGTCGTGGGCGAGGCGGCCGTTGGGCGTCTTGGTGTGGCGGTACACGGCGAGCGCGAACTCGTCGAGGTCGGCCGGCCCCTCGTAGGTCAGCAGCATCGACTTGTCCACACCGTCCGGGCCCGGGAACGTGACGACGTCACCCACCCGTGAGTCGGGGGGGACCCCGTCGTCGGATTGGTACGTGACCGCGTCCCCGAAGTGGTCGAGCCCGAACTGCCGGAAGTCGAGCATGGCGCCCTGGGGGAAGAGGTTGAGCCAGTCCTCGCCGACGTGGACGGCGCTGGGTCGGGGGTCGACGTCCAGGTCGTTCAGGATGTTGTCGACGCCGTCGTCGTCCGGCGGCAGCTCGAAGCTGTATGCCCCGGGCGACTCCCCGTCCACCTTCCGGGACTCTGCGATCAGGTAGAAGACGTCGTTGTTCTCGACGACGAAGCCCTCATCCGGGGCCAGGTCGACGTCGGGCTCCTCGGCCACGGTGAGCTGGGTGCCGAGGTTGTCGGCCGTGCAGGCCGTCCAGCCGGACTGGATCAGGAGGGAGGGCGTCGGCACGCTGGCCGGGGCGCCCAGGATGCCGATGTCGTCGCCGACGACCTGCTTGTCGATGGTGTCCTGCGAGACGAGGGTGGGGTCGACCCCGCCCTCGAGGATCAGCCGGGCCGAGGTGATGTTGATGACCGGGCGCAGCTCGGGGTTGCTGCTGGTGTCGGTGATCACGTACGCGGCGCCGGTGTCCTTGGAGAGGATCAAGCCGGGCTTGTTCCAGTCCTCGGGGTCCTTCGGGGTGACGACGCCGGCGATCGCGGCCCCGGCGATCAGCAGCACGGCCAGCGCCGCGCCGCCGATGATCGTCCGGCCGGGCTTGGTCGGCTCGACCTCACGGCCGCCGGGCGCGCCGGACACGAACGCCGTGACGAGCCGCCGGCGGCTGAAGGAGTACGCCTCGACCAGGTCCTTCTTGGTGGCCATCGTCGCCCCCCTCAGCCACGGATCGAGGAGTAGATGCCGACTGCGACCACGAGCAACGGCAGCAGGGCGAGCAACGACACGGTCTCGGCGATGTCACCGAACCGGCCGCGCCGGACCGACGGCGTCGCCGGGAGCAGGGTCACGGCGAGGAGCACGGCGCCGGTGACGGAGAGGGCGACGGCGGCCGTGGGCCGCCAGTCGGGGTGCATCCACAGCATCGACACGGCGACCGAGACCAGGCCGAGGATGCCGGACACGAGTCCGACGAGGACCTCGCTGCCGGTGCGGTACTGGCGGGTGCGCAGCATGACGACCAGGCAGGACATCACCGCGAGCAGGGTGCCGGAGAGCCCCAGCGAGACGGCGAGCGGCGCCACGAGGACGAGCAGCACGCCGACCGTGCCGGAGACCGCGACGAGGATCTCGTGCGCGACCCGGGCGTCGGCGCCCACGCGGGCGGGGTCGATGTCCTCGGGGTCGGCGGTGATGTCGGCCGGCGTGTAGAGCTGCTCGACGGTGGTCCCGGTCGCCCCGAGGGCCAGCCACGGGAAGACGCTGCCGGCCATCACGACCAGGACCAGCGCCGTGGTGAGCACGACCGCGGGGTCGAACTCGGCGGCCCGCATGACCAGCCCGGTCGCGAGGAAGATCGCGCCCACGACGACCGGGGGGATCACGAGGGTGCGACCCTGGCCCAGGCCGACCAGCGAGATCAGGCCGGCGAGCAGGGCGCCGGCGCCGGCGCAGGCGACCGGGAGGCCGAAGAAGGGGCCGTCGGTGACGAGCATCAGTCCCGCCACGGCGGCGTAGAGCGAGCCCATCCAGGCCACGGCGACCGCGGCCTCGGGCTCGCGCTGGGCCCGGGACAGCACGATCGCGCCGGTGACGAGGGTGGCCGCCACGACCGCGGCGGCCACCGCCGCGAGCGTCGAGCCGCGCTGGATGAACAACGCGACCGCACCGAGGCCCATGAGCAGCCCGGCCGCGGAGAGCGCCGTACGCCGGCCGGAGGCGGGCTCCCAGGGCTTCAGGTCGCGCTCGACCACGTCGGTCATCGCCTCGACCACGTCGTCGTAGACGCGGGGCGGCTCGTCGTCGATGCCCGCCGTGACGGTGAGGAGGCCGCCGTCCTCGACGCCCTGGATGACCAGGCCGGCGTCCGCGGCGAGCTCGCGACCCTCCGGGGTGACGAGGTGGTAGCCGCCGTAGACCGTGGCGGCGTCGAGCAGGCCGACGCTGCGCGCAAGCTCGGGCAGGAGCTCGGCCACGGGGATGGCGCCGGGAAGCACCAGGTCGACGCGCCGGGTCCCCGACGCGACGGTGACCCGCACCAGTCCGGACGTGCTGACGGGCGCCTGGCTCATCGTCTCTCCCCCAAGATCGTGTGGGACCGGAGGCGGTCGCCTCGGTCCCGGGTCCGGACCGCTGAGATGCTACCGCCCGGGACGGCCGATGAGGCTGTCCCGGGCGGAAGCCGGTGACCGGTGCGGTCAGTCGATGACCGGGGGCGCCACGCCCTCGTCATCGATCCAGTCCTGCTCCTCCTCGAAGAAGTCGGTGCCCTTCTTCTTGGGGTCCTTCTTGTTCTTGCCGCCCTGGCCGCCGCCGGCCGAGCCACGACTGCCGGCCCCACCGCGAGATCCGGCCTTGCCCGCGCCCCGGGTCCCCCCGCCGGCGCTGCGGGCGCCGCCCGCAGCGCCG
>JAOPXF010000442.1 GCA_025965295.1 Nocardioides sp. | reverse complement strand
GACCTCGCCCTTCGCCTCGGCGACGGTCTTGCCCATCTCCAGGCTCATCAGCTGGGCGAAGGCGTCGGCCCGCTCGGTCACCAGCTCGAAAGCTCGGCGCAGGATCTCGCCGCGGTCCCGCGGGGCCGTGCGGGCCCAGTCGGCCTGGGCCGCGACGGCGGCGTCGAGGGCGTCGGCCGCGTCGCCGACCGAGGCGTCCGCGACATCGGAGATCACCGAGCCGTAGGCCGGGTCCAGGACGTCGAAACGTTCGTCGCAGTCCGCCTCTCGCCAGGTGCCGCCGATGAGGAGGCCGCGGTGGTCGGGACCGAGGAGAACGAGTGCGCTCATGGACCCAACCCTGGCACCTCAAAGCTTTGCAGGAAACCGGGGACAGGCGGCGTGGCGCTATGCAATTCTACGAGTGTCGACTTCGGAGGGAGCACCTTGTCGTCGGCGATGAACCCCTTGCTGACCCCATGCAGCGAGGGGTTCACCCCTGAGTGAGCCCGGTGAGTCCCCACGACCCGGCTCCGGGAACCGACGCACGCGGGGCCACGGCAGGAGCCGGGCCCCGCGTGTGCGCGTCGTGACCGATTGCCCCTTGCGCGCTGGTGCCGACTGGAGTTGCCTCGTACCTGGAGGTGCACGATGGCTGACAAGGGAAGCTCCCGGAGGGCGCCGGGACATGATCTGGAGGCGGGCACGCCGGACCGGATCCGCAACGTGGTGCTGGTGGGGCCGGGAGGCTCCGGGAAGACCACCCTGGTCGAGACGCTGCTCGCCGCTTCGGGTGCGGTCACGCGCGCCGGCTCCGTGCGCGACGGCTCGACCGTCTGCGACTTCGAGGACTCCGAGCAGGCCCACGGCCGCTCGATCTCGCTCGCGGTCGCACCACTGGTGCACGACGGGGTCAAGGTCAACCTGATCGACACCCCCGGGTACGCCGACTTCGTGGGCGAGCTGCGCGCCGGTCTCCGGGCCGCCGACTGCGCGCTCTTCGTCGTCGCCGCCAACGAGGGCGTGGACGACGCCACCCGCACGCTGTGGCGCGAGTGCGCCGACGTCGGGATGCCACGGGCGGTCGTCGTGACCAAGCTCGACCAGGCCCGGGCCGACTACGACGGCGTCCTCGACCAGGCCCGGGCGGCGTTCGGCGACAAGGTGGTGCCGCTCTACGTGCCCGTCCGCCGGGGCGGTGACGTGGTCGCCCTGACCGGGCTGCTCTCGCCCGACCCCGGCGACGGCGACACCGAGGCGCTGCGCGGCCAGCTGATCGAGGGCGTGATCGAGGAGTCCGAGGACGAGACGCTCATGGAGCGCTACGTCGGCGGGGAGGAGATCGCCGAGGACGTGCTCGTCGCGGACCTCGAGCGCGCCGTCGCGCGGGGCACGTTCTTCCCCGTCGTGCCCGTCTGCTCGATGACAGGGGTGGGCTGCACCGAGCTGCTCGACCTCACCACCCGCGCCTTCCCGGCGCCCTCCGAGCACCCGGCTCCCGACGTGTTCAGGCCCACCGGCGCCGCGGCGGCCGCCATCGCGTGCGACCCCGACGGCCCCCTGGTGGCCGAGATCGTGAAGACGACCAGCGACCCGTACGTCGGGCGCCTGAGCCTGGTCCGGGTCTTCTCCGGCACCCTCGCCCCCGACCAGCCGGTGCACGTGTCGGGCCACTTCACGTCGTTCTTCGGCGACGCCTCCGGCCACGCCGACCACGACGAGGACGAGCGGGTGGGGGCGCTGGCGCACCCGTTCGGGCGTGCGCAGGTGCCCGCGGCCCGGGTCGTCGCCGGTGACCTGTGCGCCATCGGTCGGCTCACCCGGGCCGAGACCGGCGACACCCTCTCCGACGTCGACGACCCGCGGGTGCTGCGCCCCTGGACGATGCCCGAGCCGCTGCTGCCGGTCGCGATCGTCGCGCACAGCAAGGCCGACGAGGACAAGCTCTCGCAGGCCCTGGGCCGGGTCTCCGCCGAGGACCCGTCGCTGCGGATCGTCAACGACCCCGAGACCCACCAGCTGGTGCTGTGGTGCCTGGGCGAGACGCACTCGGAGGTCGTCCTCGAGCGGCTCACCTCACGCTTCGGCGTCCACGTCGAGCAGGTGCCGTTCGTCGTCTCCCTGCGCGAGACCTTCGCCGGGACCGCCAAGGGGCACGGCCGGCACGTCAAGCAGTCGGGCGGGCACGGCCAGTACGCCGTCTGCGACGTCGAGGTCGAGCCGCTGGCCGAGGGCTCCGGCTTCGAGTTCGTCGACAAGGTCGTGGGCGGCGCCGTACCCCGCCAGTTCATCCCCAGTGTCGAGAAGGGCGTGCGCGCCCAGATGGCGCGGGGGGTCCGCCTCGGTCATCCGGTGGTCGACGTACGGGTGACGCTCACCGACGGCAAGTCGCACAACGTCGACTCCTCCGACATGGCCTTCCAGATGGCGGGCGCGCTCGCGCTGCGCGAGGCCGCGGCGTCGACGAGCATCACGATGCTGGAGCCGTTCGACGCGGTCACCGTCAGCGTCCCCGACGACCTGGTGGGCGCCGCCATGGGCGACCTGTCGGCCCGCCGGGCCCGGGTGACCGGCACCGACAAGGACGGCGAGGACCGCACCCGGATCGTCGCCGAGGTGCCGCAGACCGAGCTGGTGCGCTACGCCGTTGACCTGCGCTCCGCCACGCACGGCTCCGGCACCTTCACCCGCACCTTCGGGCACTACGAACCGATGCCCGAGGAGGTCGCCCGGACGGTCGCGCCCCGCCAGCACTGAGGCCGCCGGCCTCGCGGTTTGGTCCCCAACCGCAACAAAGCAGTCCCGCGGGCTGCGGTTCGTGACCAATCGAGGGGGTTGAGAGCCGGGCCGGGTCAGCGGGCAGCGCGCAGGAACGCCTCGAGGATCGGCCCGGCCGTGCCGGAGCCGGACGCGCCGACGTCGACGAACACCGCAACGGCGAGGTCGCCCTGGGCCGCGATCATCCAGGCGTGGGTCAGCACCTTGCCGTCCTTCTCGAACTCGGCGGTGCCGGTCTTGGCGATCACCGGCGGCCCGGGCACGTCGGCGAGCAGGCTGCCGCTGCCGGAGGTGACGACGCCACGGAGCATCCCCCGCAACGCGGTGGCCTCCCCGCCGGTCAGCGGCTTCGCGTCCGGCGCCTCGACGTCCACCGACGTCAGCAGCCGCGGGACGACGAGCGAGCCCGACTGGATCGACGCGATCACGGTCGCCATCGTCATCGGCGACGCGAGCACCTTGCCCTGGCCGATCATGTCGGCCGCGGCCTCGGTCTCCGAGGCGGGCGGCTCGACGTTGCCGAAGTACGCCGGGAAGCCGAGGTCGTGGTCGACCCCGAGGCCGAGCGA
>JAOPXF010000432.1 GCA_025965295.1 Nocardioides sp. | reverse complement strand
TGCGCAGGTCGGCGAGCACGGTCCACTGCTCGGCCATCGAGCCTTCCCACCCGTCCATCTTGCGCAGGTTGACCGCACCGAGCCGCTCGACCGCGAGCCGGCCCAGGTTGTCGTGGACCGCCGACTTGATCTCGTCGGGCGAGAACGCCGGGTGCCAGCCGCCGTCCTCGGACCGCCGCGCCCCGACCTTGGTGACCAGCACCAGCTCCGGCGGGTCGGGGTGCAGGGCCTCGCGGATCAGGTCGTTGGCGACGTAGGGCCCGTAGTAGTCGCTGGTGTCGATGTGGTCCACGCCGAGCTCGATCGCCCGCCGCAGCACCCGTCGCGCCTCGTCGGGGTCCTTCGGGGGACCCATGATGTGCGGACCGGTGAGGCGCATCGCGCCGTACCCGATCCGCTTGACGTCGGAGAGTCGCTTCATGACCTCCACCCTGCCCGCCGGGGCACCGCGAACCAAGGCGAGCGGCGTCCTACGCTTGCCGCATGAGCCACGCGAGCCACGTCACCTGCAGGGTCGAGGACGGCGTCGCGCAGGTGCGCCTCGACCGTCCCGACAAGCTGAACGCCCTGACCCTGCAGATCCTCGACGACCTGGTCGCGACCGCGCGCCGGCTCCGCAGGGACCGCACGCTGCGGGCCGTCGTCATCGCCGGTGCGGGCGACGCGTTCTGTGCCGGCCTCGACTTCGGCTCGGTGCTCCGGCAGCCGGCGAAGATCGCGACCAGCTTCGTGCCCCGCCCGCTGCGGGGCACCAACACGTTCCAGGAGGCCTGCTGGGCCTGGCGCCGGCTGCCCGTGCCGGTGATCGCGGCCGTGCACGGTCACTGCCTCGGCGGCGGGCTCCAGATCGCCCTGGCCGCCGACTTCCGGTTCGCGACACCGGACTCGCAGTGGTCGGTGCTCGAGGGCAAGTGGGGGATCGTCCCCGACATGACGGGCATCCGCAGCCTGGCCGAGCTCGTCGGCATCGACACCGCCAAGCGGCTGACGATGACCGCCGAGGTGCTCTCCGGCAAGGAGGCCCACGACCTCGGCCTGGTGACCGGCGTCGACCCCGACCCGCTCGCGGCGGCCGCCGAGCTCGTCGGCCGGCTCCAGGGCCGCTCGCCCGACCAGCTCGCCGCCGCCAAGCGCCTCTTCAACGACACCTGGACCGCCAGCCCGCGGCGCACGTTCGCGCGCGAGCGCATCGAGCAGGCCTGGCTGCTCGCGGCCCGCAACACCAGGGTCGCCCGCGAGGCCGCGTTCACGAGGGTCCCGCCCGAGTTCGGGCCGCGCGGCCGATGAGGGGTCGGTGAGGTTCCAGCGCACGCTGGCCCTGCTCGGGGTGCTGCTGGCGTGGCTCGCGCTCGGGCCGCTCGTCCTGGTGGCGGTGGTCGTCGCGTTCGCGGTGCCGCGCTCGCGGCACCGGCTCTGGGACTGGCTGCGGCCGACCCGGCGGGTCGTCGGGCTCTGGGTCGCGACGCTCGCCGTCCTGGTCGGGCTGGTCGTCGTCATCCCCGACGGCTGGCTGCCGATCCCGCCGGGCCCGGGCGCCATGGTGACCCCGGGCTACGTCGGCCGCCCGGCGTTCGCGCACCCGATCCGCACCCAGGTCCCCCAGCACCCGGGGCTCGCACCCAACGGCACCAGCTCGATGCACGACGACGCGTGGGCGTCCGACACCTACGCCTGGGCCGGGCCGCTCGGGGAGTCCCCCGACGTCGACACCGCCTGGTACGGCCTCGAGGAGTGCGCCACGCTCGCCTTCGACTCGCACGGCCGCCTGGTCGCGCTCTGCGGTGACCTGCAGGGCCCGACCCTGCACGTCATCGACGCCGAGTCGATGCGCCCGCTGGTCACCAAGGACCTGCCGGACCGCCCCGGCGGCGGCAAGCCGTGGGAGAACCTCTGCGCCGGCGCCTACTTCTACCTCGACTCCCACGACCGGGCCGTCGTCGCGACCACCGACCGGCGGCTCCTGGTCGTCGCGACCAGCGACGCCGAGGGCGACGCCGACCTCACGACCCAGGCGAGCTTCGACCTGTCCGACCGGATCCCCGCCGACGACTGCCTGATCGCGGTGCTGCCCGACTGGAGCGGCGCGATCTGGTGGGAGACCCAGCACGGCCGGGTCGGCACCGTCGACCCCGACACCGGCCGCAGCAGCGTCCTCGACCTCGGGGAGGACATCGCCAACTCGTTCGCGACCGACGCCGAGGGCGGCGTGTACGTCGTCACCACCGAGGCGCTCTACCGGCTCGGCACCCGGGACCGGAAGCCCACCGTGACCTGGCGATCGACGTACGACCGGGGGAGCGGTGAGAAGTCCGGCCAGCTCAGCCAGGGCAGCGGCACCACCCCGACCCTGCTGCCCGGCGGCCTGGTCGCGATCACCGACAACGCCGAGCCGCGGATGCACGTGCAGTTCTACCGCCGCTCGGACGGCGACCTGGTCTGCGAGTCGGCGGTGTTCGAGGACGACAAGAGCGCCACCGAGAACTCCCTGGTCTCGGTCGGCACCGGCGTGATCGTGGAGAACAACCACGGGTACGACGGGCCGCTGAGCACGATGTTCGGGCGGACCACCGACGCCGGGCTGGCCCGTGTCGACGTCGCCGACGGTAAGTGCTCCGTCGCCTGGACGTCCGAGCTGGCGGCGCCGAGCTCGGTGCCGAAGGTGTCGCTGGCCACCGGCCTGCTGTACGCGTACACCAAGGAGCACAGCTGGTGGGGCGCCAACGCGTGGTACTTCACCGCCGTCGACGCCCGCACCGGCCGCCGCGTCTTCAGCGTGCGGACCGGCCTCGGGACGCTGCTGAACAACCACTACGCCGCGGTCACGATCGCGAAGGACGGGTCGGCGTACGTCGCCACCCTCGGCGGCCTGGTGCGGATCCGCGACCGGCAGTGACCGGCGGTCTCAGGGGTAGCTGATGCCGGTGGTCCGCTCGCTCAGCTCCCACAGCCTGCGCTGGGCGTCCTCGTCGTGGGACAGCCGGCTGCTGGTCACGATGCCGGGCGTGCCCCGCATCTCGCCGAGCCCGCTCGGACCGACGTACGTCGCGCCCGGCAGGTCCGCTGTCACCGCCATCAGCGACGGCCAGGCGCCCAGGTCGGCCGGCTGGGAGGAGACGGCGCGGATCGCGGCGTCGAGGATCGAGGCGACGCCGCCGGACGAACGTCCGTACTGGCCGTTGGCCGCGAGGTGGGTGCCCGCGAATCCGGGGTGCGCGGCCAGCGCACGGACCGGCAGCCCGGCGCGCCGGGCGCGGCGGTCCAGCTCGTAGGTGAAGAGGAGGTTCGCGAGCTTGGTCCGGGCGTACGTCGGCCACCGCGAGTAGTGGCGCTTCTCCAGCGGGTCGCCGAGCGGCGCCGAGCGGGCGACCCGGTGGAACTGCGAGGAGACCGCGACCACGCGGCCCGCGTTGCTGGCCACGAGCTGGGGGAGGAGCAGGCCGGTGAGCAGGAACGGGCCGAAGTGGTTGGTGGCCAGCTGGAGCTCGAGGCCGTCGGCGGTGCGGGAGTACGGCGTGCCCATCACCCCGGCGTTGTTGACGAGGACGTCGACCGGCCCGAGCGCGGCCAGGCGCGCGGCACCGCGTCCTACGGACCCGAGGTCGGACAGGTCGAGGACCGCGCGCTCCAGCTCGGCGGCCGGCACCTCCGCGCGGATCGACGTCTCGGTCTCGTCGAGCTTGCTCTCGGTGCGGCCGGCCAGCACCACCCGGGCGCCGCGACGGGCCAGCTCGAGCGCGGTGTGGTGGCCGAGGCCGCCGACGGTCGTGCCGGTGACGACGACGGTCCGGGCCGACTGGTCGGGGATGTCGCCGGGCGTCCAGGCGTCGTCGATCGGCGTCACGGGGTGACGGCGAGCGTGCCGACGAGCCGCTGCCCGAGGGCCTCGTCGCCGGAGATCTCCACGGCGCCGGGGGCCGGGTCGCAGCGGCCGCCGGCCAGCACGATGAACGTCTCGCGTTCCATGCAGAGCCGCACGGTCGGGTTGGCCGGCAGGTCGGGGAGCCGCTCGCCGCGGCCGTTGTCGTTGACCACGAAGGCCACCGGCTCGCTGCCCGCGACCTGGAGCACGGCGGTCGTGCCCGCCGGGGCGCCGACCCGCTTGGCCAGCACCAGACCCATGCTCTCGGCGAGGTAGTCGGCCACGTGCTGGGCCGCGGGAGTGTCCATTCCGCCGGGACGGCCGACCGCGCGCCTGATGTCCTGCTCGTGCATCCAGACGTCGAGCGGCCGGTTGCGCAGCAGGGTGTTCCAGTCCCAGCCGACGCCGCCGAAGATCCGCTCCGGCTTGGCCGAGCCGTCGGTGGGCGGGTCGGCCAGCAGCGCGGTGTGCCGCTTCGTGGCGGCCGAGCGGATCTCGTTGATGATCTCGTCGGGCGTGTGGTCGCGGCGGGCGACGACGCCCTGCTCGGTGTAGAGCCCCATCAGGCCGGTGACGTGCTCGGGCTGACCGACGTCGACGGTCTCCTCCGGAGCGCCGGCGAGGATGCCCTCGAGGTGCGCGATGTGCGCCGCCACCGCCTGCACGTCCCAGCCGGCCAGGTCGGTCGGGGTCGACCACTCGTCGGCGGGGAGCTTCTCGAGCAGCGCGGTGAAGTCGTTGATGGCCTGCCACCACACGTCGACGTACCCGCTGAGGCGTTCCTGGTCGGTCATGGGCAGCACTCTAGGCCTGCCAGGTGCGCGGTGGGCCGGCGTCGATGCGGCGCCGGACGACGTCGAGGCTGTCGGTCCTCCAGTGGAACGCGTCCACCCACCAGGTCGCCCCGACCTCCGCGTAACCCAGGGCCCGGTCGTCGTCGGGGCCCTCGCTGCGCGCCCAGACGAGTGCGTCGAAGGGCTCCGTCTCCTGGGGCGTCCCGGCCCTGGCCTCGCGGATCACGCCGAGGCACTCGGCGTACTCCTCGGGCGAGGGAACCTTGAACTCCGGCCACAGCGGCACGACACCCTCGTAGCGCGCGGCGCGCAGCAGGGGCTTGCGGTGCGGCCACCAGCCCGCGACCCAGAAGGGGATCCGTGGCTGGACCGTGCGGTCGTGGAGCTGCGCGCCCTCGAGGTGGTACGTCGCTCCCGCGTGGTCGACGGGACCCTCCTCCTCGAGCAGCCGCCGGACGAGCTCGAGCGACTCGTCGAGGACGGCCGCGCGGTGCCGGGCCGGCGTCGGATCACCGACCGGCGCGAAGTCGACGGCGTCCCCGTTGCCGACCCCGAGCGTCAGCCGGCCGCCGGACAGCCGGTCGAGGCTGGCGAGCTCGCGTGCGACCTTCCACGGGCGGCGGCGGGCCAGCGGGGTCACCAGCGTGCCGAACCGGACCCGGCTGGTCGCCAGCGCGATCGCGGTCAGCGCCACCGTCGTGTCGGCCACGCCCCTGCCGAGCGGGTCCCAGAGCAGGTGGTCCCAGATGAAGAAGCCGTCCCACCCGGCCACCTCCGCGGCGGCGGCCAGCTCCCCCAGGGTGCGGGCGTCGAAGTCGCCGAACGTCGGCATGCACACGGCGGTCCGCAGGGGGGTCGTCATCGCCCCACCCTAGGACTCGGGGTTTGGTCCCCAACCGCAGCATTCCGGGGCACGAACGTGCGGTTCGTGACCAATGGGCGCCGGGTCGTGGAGGATGGAGGTCCACCAACTCTCGGGAAAACCCATGCACCCCTCTCGGCCGTGCCGCCTCAGCCTCGCCGTACTCGCCGTGCTCCTGGCGGCGACTCTCGCTGCCTGCGGCCTCGGTGGCCGCACCGGCGACGCCGACTCGCCGGCCCCCACCGTGCCGACCGACGCCGGCTACGACACCCCCGCCGCCAGCCCGACACCGACAGGCGTACCGGACTTCTCCGCCAGCCCCGCCGAGGTGCGGGTCTACCTGCACCGGGTCGCCTGGGTGTGGGCGGCCGTCGCCCGGCTGGACCGCCATTTCGCCAGGATCAAGGGCGACGCCCCGACCGACCGGCAGGCCCGGATCGTCCTGATGCGCCACGACCTGCCGGTCCTGCGGACGCTCGGGCAGGTCGTCGCCGAGATGCCGGTCCGCGGGGGCGACCTGCCCCGACTGCACCGGCTCCTGGTCGATGCCGTGAGGGCGCAGGTCCGTGGCTACGAGCTGTGGTCTCGAGCTTGGCGACTGCACGCCGTCTCGATGGTGCCACGCGCGAACGAGCAGCTCGCCGCGGCCCGGACGGCCAAGGACCGGTACTTCGCAGCCGTGCGGTCCCTGGGTGGCCGGGTCCCGGTCTGAGCCACGGAGCTGCCGGGGAGAATGGACCCCATGAGCACCCGGCCCCGCGTCCGCGCCCCCGAGCTGACCGGCCGAGGCTGGCTGAACACCGACGGTCCGATCGCGCTGCGTGACCTGCGCGGGCGTTTCGTGCTGCTCGACTTCTGGACCTTCTGCTGCGTCAACTGCCTGCACGTGATCGACGAGCTCCGCCCGCTCGAGGAGCGGTACGCCGAGGAGCTCGTCGTCGTCGGCGTGCACTCGCCGAAGTTCGTGCACGAGGCCGACCCGGCGGCGCTGGCCCAGGCCGTCGAGCGCTACGGCGTGCACCACCCCGTCCTCGATGACCCCGAGCTCGGCACCTGGCAGGCCTACACCGCCCGCGCCTGGCCCACGCTCGTCCTCGTCGACCCCGAGGGTTACGTGGTCGCGCAGTACGCCGGCGAGGGCCACGTGCACGCCATCGACGCCCTGCTGGCCGAGCTCGTCACCGAGCACCGCGAGCGCGGCACCCTCCAGCCCGCGGACTCGCCGTACGTCCCACCCGTCGTCGAGCCCACCGACCTCCGCTTCCCGGCGAAGGCCGTCGCCCTGCCGGACGGGCACGCGCTCGTCGCCGACGCCGGGCACGACGAGGTCGTCGAGCTCGCGGCCGACGGCAGCGTCGTACGTCGATTCGCCGGTTTCCGCGAGCCGAACGGCCTGTGCCTGCTGCCCCCCGAGGTCGCCGCCGAGGTCGGGTACGACGTCGTGGTCGCCGACACCGTGCACCACCAGCTGCGGGGGATCGCGCTCGCGACCGGCGCGGTGACGGTGCTCGCGGGCAACGGATCCCAGTGGATGCAGGGCGACGACACGTCCCGGCTCTCCAGCCCGTGGGACGTCGCCTGGTGGCGGGACCGGGTCTGGGTCGCGATGGCGGGCATCCACCAGCTCTGGACCTTCGACCCCCGCACCGGTGCGGTCGTGGTCGCTGCCGGCACCACCACCGAGGGGCTGCTCGACGGCCCGGCGACCGAGGCGTGGTTCGCGCAGACCTCGGGCCTCGCCGCCGACGGCGACCGGCTCTGGCTCGCGGACAGTGAGACGTCGAGCCTGCGGTACCTGGTCTCGACGGGCTCGACCACCTCGACGGGCTCGACCACCGAGGTGCGCACGGCGGTCGGCACTGGCCTCTTCGACTTCGGCTTCCGCGACGGGCCGGCCGGCCAGGCCCTGCTCCAGCACCCCCTGGGCGTGACCGTGCTGCCGGACGGCAGCGTCGCCGTGTGCGACACCTACAACGGCGCGGTCCGGCGCCACGACCCGGTCGCCGACGAGATGACGACCCTGGCCACCGACCTCGCCGAGCCGAGCGGTGCGTACGTCGACGGCGACCAGCTCGTCGTCGTCGAGTCGGGAGCGCACCGGCTGACCCGCATCCCGCTCGGCGCCGCGGGTCGGGTCACCGACGAGTTCGCGCACCGCACGCAGCGTCCGGTCACCGAGGTCGCGGCCACGCTGGAGCTCGTGGTCACGTTCGAGCCCCCGCCCGGACAGAAGGTCGACGACCGGTTCGGGCCGGCCTCCCAGCTCGTGGTCGAGGCGACACCGCCCTCACTGATCCGCGAGGGCGACGGTCGCGGCACCGACCTCGGGCGCACGATCGTGCTCGATCCCCGGGTCGGTGAGGGTGTGCTGCACGTCGCCGCCCGCGCGGCCTCGTGCGACCTCGACGGAGGCGAGGGTGCCGCCTGCCGGATGCACCAACAGGACTGGGGCGTGCCGGTGCGGGTCAGCCCCGACGGCGACGCCATGCTGGTGCTGCCACTGGGTGGCGTCGGGTGAGTCAGACTCCACAGTCGTCGGGACCGCCGGGCACGATCTCCTGGTCCTTCGAGTCGTAGCTCGCCGAGCCGTCCTCGTCGGCCACGCAGATCGTCATCACGCCCGCACCGTCGACGGCGTACGCGATGCCGAGACCCTGGGCCGCCTCGATGCCGACGACCTGGTCGTAGCCCGCTGAGCCCATCCGGGGGTACTTGCCGTTGGCCTGCTTGTAGGCCTCCAGGTTGCGACCGAGCAGCGTGACCACCTCGACCGCGTGCTCCGAGCCCGCGGGGGCGCCGGTCGACTCGCTCGGGGTGACCGACGCCGAGGCGCTCGGGGACGGGCTCGGCTCCGTGCCGTTGTCGGAGTCGTCCGAGCCGCAGCCGGTCGACAGCGCGAGCACGGCGACCAGGGCCACGGCGAGGACGGGGTGGTGAGCGGTGCGGCGCATCGAGCCTCCAGGCATCGGGTGGCGGACCCGAAGGGTGCCCGGGCTCTCCGTACGCCAAACCCCGTGGCCCACATCACCTCCCGTCGATGCGGGGTGTGGTGCCGGTCGCCCCTAGACTGGAGCACAGCCAGCGGCCGACGAACGATGCGGCCGCTTCTTCTTCGAAGCCCGGTGTGGTGTGCGGACAATCCCGCGCGAGACCAGCGATCGGGTGACTGAGACCGCGTCTCGCAAGGCTCGCCGGACCACGCAACCGTGGCTCCGCGCCTGACGCACCCGACCTGAAGTGAAAGCACCCCATGTCTGCGCCTGCGCTCGAACGTCCCGCCACCCCTGACACCGTCTTCTCCTCCCTGCCTGTCGAGCTGATCGACGCCCTCGCCGCCCAGGGCATCACCACCCCCACCGCCGTCCAGGCCGCCGTCATCCCCGACGGCATCGCCGGCCACGACGTGCTCGGCCGCGCCCAGACCGGCTCCGGCAAGACCCTCGCCTTCGGCATCCCCGTGCTCGCCCGCCTCGTCGGCGAGAAGAGCCGCCCCGGCCACCCGCGCGCCGTCATCGTCGTGCCGACCCGCGAGCTCGCGCAGCAGCTGAGCCGCGCGCTCACCCCGCTCGCCATGTCGCTTAAGCTCCGCCTGGCCACGGTCTACGGCGGCACGCCGTACGACCGCCAGGTCCGCGCCCTGAAGAAC
>JAOPXF010000424.1 GCA_025965295.1 Nocardioides sp. | reverse complement strand
GGAGTCGAACGGCGTCTCGTGGCTGACCCACGAGTTGTAGCCCTCGGCGCCGCCGTACTTGCCGACCAGCGTCTCGAACCAGTCGGTGGCCGGCCAGCCGGTCGCGGTGTCGGACTCGATGCCCATGCACCACGGCGTGTTGCCGTCGGCCTTGATCTGCTCGGTCAGGGAGTTGAGCTCGTCGATCGTGGTGGGCGCCTTGTAGCCCGCCTCCTCCCAAGGCTTCTTCGGGTAGAACACCAGGCCCTTGACGTTGGCGCTGACCAGCAGTCCGTAGAGCTTGCCGTCGACGGTGCCGGAGTCGAGGGCGCCGGGGACCATGCTGGAGTTGAGAGCGTCCATGTCGACGACGTCGTCGAGCGGCTTGACGGCGCCGAGCTGGTTCATCTGCTGCACCACGCCGGGCTGCGGGACCAGCGCGATGTCGGGCGTGTCACCGGCCTGGATCTTGGTGATGATCAGCTGGTTGATGTTCTCGACCTTCTGCCAGTCGATCTCGATGCCCTGACTCTTCATCTTGGCCTCGAGGGCCTTGAGGAGGCCGTCCTGGACGGGCTGGTCGACGCTGCTCCAGATGGTGACGGTCTTGCTGTCGGAGCCGCTGCCGCTGTCGCCACCACAGGCGGCGAGGGACAGGGCCATGGATAGGGCGGCCGCGGCCGCCAGTGCTGCTCTGCGACCTCGGGAGTGGGTGCGCATCGGATCTCCTCACATTGGGCGGCCTGGACGCTGTGCGACTCGTCGTCATACTGTGATGCACGTCATATGCTGAATCGAATCAGCAGGATCATGTGACGTGGCTCACGCCACTGTCAAGCGCGAGGACCAAACCGGGTCGGAATCGTTGTCCACCCCGGGGAAGGCCTCCCCAGCAGGAAGGTGGGCAGGTGTGTCCGTGACGCGCACGGTGACCCTCTCCGACGTGGCCGAACGGGCCGGCGTCTCGGCGACCACGGCGTCGTACATCCTCAACGGACGCTCCGTCGAGATGCGGATCTCCGCGGACACGGAGACCCGGGTGCGGGCGGCGGTGGCCGAGCTGGGCTACCGGCCCAACCGCAGCGCTCGCAGCCTGCGCACTGCCACCACGAGCACGATCGGCGTCATCTCCGACTTCGTCGCCAGCGGTCACTTCGCCAGCCAGATGCTCACCGGCGCCAGTGCCGCGGCCCGGGCCGACGCCCATCTGCTCGTCATCGGGGAGACCGAGGGCGACCCCGGGGTCGAAGCGCTCCTCATCGAGGAGCTGCTCGAGCGCCAGGTCGACGGGATCGTCTACGCCACCCTCGTGACCGCGGAGGTGACCGTGCCGCCCGCGCTGGGCCGTCGCCGCACCGTGCTGCTCAACTGTGTGGACCCCTCCACCGTCTTGCCCGCAGTCCTCCCGGACGAGCTGGGGGGCGGCCGGACGGCCGCGGGGGCGCTCGTCCGCGCCGGGCTGCGCAGCGGGCTCCACGTCGTCGGGGAGGACCCGACCCCGAACGCCCTGGCCGGCGTGCTCCGGCTGCAGGGCATCCGCGCCCGCCTGGGCGAGGAGGGCCTCGGGATCGATGGGGTCGTTCCGTGCCCGTGGACCGTGGCCGGGGCGTACGCCGCCGTCGACGCCTGGCTGGCTGATGGCGCCCGCCCGCAGGGGCTGATCTGCCTGAACGACCGGATCGCGATGGGGGTGTACCAGGCCTTGGCGGAGCACGGGCTCGAGGTCCCGCGCGACGTCTCGGTGGTGTCGTTCGACGGCTCGGAGCTCGCGACCTGGCTGCGTCCGGAGGTCACCTCGGTCACGCTGCCGTACGCCGACCTCGGGGCGGAGGCGGTCCGCGTGCTGATGGACCCGGGCTGGGCCACCACTGGGGTGGTCCGGCTGCCGATGCCGATCTCGGCCGGTGCCTCGGTGCGCCCTCGCCCGGCCGAGGTTCCGGCCTCGTGACGGCCCGCCCGACAGGGGCCGCCGGGTTCGACCTGGTGGGCGTCGACGTGCCCCGGCGATGGATCCTCTGAGAGGTCTGTCCCTCCGAGGGACTCGCCCGTAGTGTGATCGGCGTCACTTCACTTCACTACGGATCGTCCGGCACGTACCTGCCGGTGAAGGAGAAACAGCATGGCAACGGTGAGCTTTCAGAAGGCGCAGCGCTGGTACCCCGGCGCCGACGTCCCCGCGGTCCCGGGCATCGACCTGGAGATCAAGGACGGCGAGTTCATGGTCCTGGTCGGCCCCTCGGGTTGGGGCAAGTCCACGACCCTGCGGATGCTGGCGGGGCTCGAGGAGGTCAACTCCGGTCAGATCTTCATCGGTGACCGCGACGTCACCCACATGCCGCCCAAGGACCGCGACATCGCGATGGTGTTCCAGAACTACGCGCTCTACCCGCACATGTCGGTGGCCGACAACATGGCGTTCTCACTGAAGATGGCGAAGGTGCCGACCGAGGAGCGCAAGAAGCGGGTCGCCGACGCCGCCAAGATCCTCGGCCTCGAGGAGTTCCTCGAGCGCAAGCCGAAGGCCCTCTCCGGTGGTCAGCGCCAGCGCGTCGCCATGGGCCGCGCGATCGT
>JAOPXF010000418.1 GCA_025965295.1 Nocardioides sp. | reverse complement strand
TCGTAGGCCCGGCGGGCGCTGGCGCAGGCCGCCTCCCAGCCGAAGGCGGCGGGAAGGCGGCTGGCCCGGAGGTTGTCGGCGAGACCGGGCTCGGTCAGCAGGCGCACCAGAGCCGCCACCGTGCCCGCGTCGTCGTCGGTGAGCAGCCCGTCGACACCCGAGGTGACGAAGGTACCCACGCCCCCGTGGGTGCTCGCGACCACCGGGAGGCCGGTGGCGCGCGCTTCCAGTGCGGCGATCCCGAAGGATTCGCGGTGGGCGGGCGCGACGTACACGCTGGACCGCCCGAACAGGTCACGGATCTCTGGTCGCGCGAGGCGACCGGGCAGCTCGACCCAACCGAGCTGGTGCCGGGCGAGGTAGCGCTCGAGGGCTCCGCGCTGCGTCCCGTCCCCGACGATCACCGCCCGCAGGGGTCGGCTCGCCGGCAGCTCGGCCCGGACCTTCCGCAGCATCCGGGCCAGAGGAAGCGGTCGCTTCGTGGGGGCGAGGCGCATCACGCTGACGATCGTCGGCACGGTCGGCGTACGTGCCGTGATCGTCCACTCCGAGAAGTCCAGCGCGTTCGGGAGCACGATGACCGGTGCGTGGGGGCCGAGGGCCCGTCGTACCGGCTCGGCCGCCTGGGCGCTCACGGCCGACCATTGCACCGGCCACCCCCGCAGGCCCGCGACGGCGCAGCCCACGCTCGGCAGCACGCCGAGGTGCGACCACAGGGAGTGGACGGTGACCAGGGTCGGCACGCCCATCGAGGCGGCGAGCCGGGCGGCCCCGAAGGCGAAGGGGGAGATCACCGACACGTGCGCGTGCACCACGTCGGCAGCGGCGAGCCGGTCCGCGATCTGCCGGGCCAGGCCGAGTTGGCGGGGCACTGCCGCGTCGGTGTTGCGCACCCGGACCACCCAGGACGGGTCGTCGACGAGGCCGGTGCCGGGCGTGACGGTGAGGACGTGGGCGTCGTTGCCGTCGCGGCGCTGCGCGGACGCCAGGTCGCGCACGTGCAGCTCGATGCCGCCCAGCCGCGGCAGGTAGCAGTCCGTGACGTGGGCGATCCTCATCTCGCGGGAACCCGCTCCAGCGCGGCCGGCGCCGGGGACGTGGCGATGCCGGAGCGCCGGCGCACGAGCCAGACGGCCAGCGTGGCGCCGCCCACCGGGATCTCGAGTCCGTACGTGAAGGTCCGGTACAGGAGCGTGCCCGCGACGGCGCCGGCGGGGTCTCCTCCCGCCGCGACGAGGAGACCGACGAGACCGACCTCCACCACCCCGGCCCCTCCGGGGGTCACTCCCACGAGCGTCAGGACCCGTTCGAGCGCGAACGCGGCGAAGACGACCGCGGGGGGCAGGGCACCACCCGTGGCGTGCAGGCATCCCCACAACAGGGCGAGGAGCAGCAGGCTGTACCCGACCATGCCGACCGTCAGCCGTCTCCAGGACGCGACGACCACGGACCGGCATGACGCCGTGGTGCGGACGGTGGCGGCCGCGAGCCGTGGCTCTCGGCGCGATCCCAGCAGGCGCAGGACACCGGCGCACGCCCTGTCCGCGAGAGAGCCCACGGCGATGGCCACCCGATCCTGGAAGAACACGGCGGCACCGGCGACGCAGACAAGGGCCAGCGCGACGGTCGCGGCGACGACCGGAGCCACGAGCGGCGCGGGGGCGAGGCCGCCGACGAGCAGGAGCCAGCCCAGTGACACGACGGGGAGTCCGAGCTTGACGAGCACGTCCCAGACGTTCGTCACGACCGTGTAGGCCACGAAGGCCGGCCGCTCGAAGCCCCACGCACGCACCATCCGGTAGTTCAGGGCGATGCCCGCCGCCCCGCCGAACGGCAGCACGTTGGAGACCGCGCTGCCGGTGAGGCTGAGGGTCAGGGCGCGGCGGTGCGTGAGGCCTGGCAGGGCCGCCCTCAGCGTCACGGTGTGCACCAGCAGGCCCGCGAGCCAGATCACCGTGAGGGCGGCCAGGTCGACAGCGGGGACCGCGCCCAACGCCCGTCCCACGGCCGACCACGGCGCGCCCGCGACCAACGGGACGACCACCAGCAGGAGGCCCCCACCTCCCAGGGCCGACAGGATCGATCGGGCGCCCAGCCACGAGGTACGGGCTCGACGCGCGCGGGAGGTCATGCGCCGACCCCGGTCAGGGCCGGGTCGACGTGGCCGTCGCCGCCACCTCCGCCCGGGCACGTGCCGAGGGCGGCTGACACGAGGACGCCGAGGGCCTCACGGTCCCTCGCCCAGGGTGCCCAGCCGGCACGCTCCAGCGCCCGGGCGTTGGTGTGCCCGTGTCCGGGCAGGCAGCGGTAGGTGATCACGGGCAGCCCGACCTGCCGGGCCTCGAGGCTGGTGAGACCGCCGGAGTTCTGGATCACCAGGTCGCACGCCCGCATCAGGGACGGCATGTCGTCGACCCACCGGAACGCGACCGCACCCGGACGAGCCGCCACGGCCCGGTGCAGGGCGGCGTTCGTGCCGCACACGACCACCGGGGTGGCGACCCGCGTGGCCAGCAGGTCGTCGACAGTGGCCGCGACGTCGCCGACTCCCCAAGAACCGGCGACGACCAGGGCGAGCGGTGCGCCCTCGGGCAGCGCCCACGCACGGCGCGCCTCGCGGCGCGAGTCGACGGTGGCGCGCACGAAGGCCGGGTCGACCGCGGGGCCGACCACCTGGACGTCACGGGCCCCCAACTCCGTGGCCTGGGCGGCGGGCACGTCGTGCAGGGCGAGGTGACCGTCGATCCCCGGCGCCACCCAGAGCGGATGCACGCTCATGTCGGTCAGGAAGGTCACGGCCGGGCACGCGAGGAGACCGCGCGTCCGCAGGTCCGAGAGGGCCTGGCTCGCCAGCGGGTAGGTCGACACGACCATGCCCGGAGCCGGGTCGAGCGCGAGCAGGAGCCTCCTCCGGACGAGCCAGGACGGAAAACTCGCCGACCAGGAGCGCGCGGGTCCGCCCCGACCGACGAGGGGCAGCAGCCAGCCCCAGGTCCGCGGCGCCATCCGCAGCTGCAGGCGGTACGACGTGCGCAGGAGCCAGCCGGTCCCGAGGGGCAGCAGGTCGAGCAGG
>JAOPXF010000406.1 GCA_025965295.1 Nocardioides sp. | reverse complement strand
CACCTCGCGGGTCATCGGCACGATGGTCAACGAGGGTCTCGCGATGCTCGCCGAGGGCGTGCACCCGGTCTCGCTCGAGCGGGCCGCGACCCAGGACGGCTACCCGGTCGGCACCCTGCAGCTGGCGGACGAGCTGAACATGGAGCTGTTCCAGAAGATCGCCAAGGCCGCCAAGGACGCGGTCGAGCGCGACGGTGGCACCTACACGCCGCACCCGGCCGAGGCCGTCGTGGCGACCATGGTCGGGGCCGGTCGTCCGTCGCGCCTCAAGGGCGCCGGCTTCTACGAGTACGACGAGGCCGGCAAGCGCCAGTCGCTGTGGTCCGGCCTGGCCGAGACCTTCCCGGTGGCCGAGCGGCAGATCCCCTTCCAGGACGTGAAGGACCGGCTGCTCTTCGTCGAGGCGCTCGAGACCGCGAAGTGCTTCGAGGAGGGCGTCATCACCTCGGCGGCCGCCGCGAACATCGGCTCGATCATGGGCATCGGCTTCCCGCCGGTGACCGGTGGGGCCGCGCAGTACATGACGGGCTACCAGGCCGCGGGCGACCCCGACGCCGAGATCGGCCTGGCCGCCTTCGTCAAGCGGGCCGACGAGCTGGCCGACGCGTACGGCGACCGCTTCCGCCCGACCGCGTACCTCCGCTCGATGGCCGAGAAGGGCGAGTCCTTCCCGGCCTGAGCACGAGGCGGTGCGGCCGCGTCAGAGGGCCAGGCCCTCGGTGGCCAGCACCGCCTCGTGGAAGCGCCACAGCTGCGTGTCGTTGAACGAGGCTCCCAGGTCCGGGAGGGTGCTGATGTCCTCCGGCGGGAGCGGCGAGGGCGCCAGGCCGTTGATGCTGGACCTCAGCGTCATGCGCGCCAGGGCGTCGATGCTGAGCGCTCGGCTGACCGCCTCCTCCACCGTGGCGCCCACGGCGACGATGCCGTGACCGCGCATGACGCACGCCGCCTTGTCGCCCAGCGCGTCCGCGAGCTCCCGACCGAGGGCAGGCGAGTTGACCAGCACGCTGCGCGGGTACGTCGGGATGCCGTCGCTGGCCATCCGGCTCGCGGGGATGTTGTAGGCGCCGACGATCGGTCGCAGCGGAAGCCCCGCCAGGTCCGCGGCGACGACGGCCGGCGGGTGCACGTGGACGACCGAGTTGACGTCGGGGCGCGCCCGGAGGATCTCGGTGTGGATCGGCAGCTCGTTCGGGACGTTGTAGCCCTCGTACTCCCGGAGCTCGCCGTTCTCACCGACCTCCCGCACGTCGACCGGGTCGGTGAAGAGCAGGCCTCGCTCGTTCACGCCGCGGCAGCGCACGAGGAGCCCTTCCTCGGTGCGCACGCTCACGTGGCCGAGGACGTCCTCGGCCAGTCCGCGATGGGCGAGGATCCGGCAGGCGGTGGCCACGGCGTGCCGCGAGGCCTCGGCCGTCGGGTCCTCGGAGGTGGTGGCGTGCCCTGGCTCGACGAGCATCAACGGTCCTTTCGGGCGGGCTGGCGGAAGGCCTCGAGCAGGGCGGCGCTCTCGGGGTAGGGGCGGTCGTGCAGCTCGGTGACCCCGGCTGCGAGGAAGAACTCGGCGAGCGCGTCGAACGTCGGACTGCTGAACCCGGCGCCCTGCAGCATGGCGCGGGCGAGCTCGACGTCCTTGACGATGGTGTCGGTGGGTGCGTGCCGGTCGATGGCGACCTGGTCGCCGGTGAAGTACTCCTCGGCGGTGGCCAGACCGGCCTCGGCGCCGGTGCCGGAGAGGAGTCCTCTCAGCACGGCGGCGTCGTCGAGCCCCAACCCGCGCGCGAGCTGGAGAGCCTCGGAGGCGGCCAGGAAGCGCGAGTACTTGACGTACTGGTTGAGCAGCTTGACGGCGTACCCGCCGCCGAGGCGCCCGCAGTAGACGAGGTCGTCTGCGACTCGGGTGAGCTCCTCGGCGCTCTCGCCCAGCACCCCGGCGGGACCGCCCACGAGCATGGTCATGTGGGGGGCCTTGCGGCTCACGGGGCAGTCGACGAAGGTCGCGCCGCGCGCCTCGACGGCCGGGGCCAGCTCGACGGCGTGCTCCGGCGCGCAGGTGGACGTCTCGAGCACGAGTGACCCGGCGCGCAGGTGAGGGGCCAGGTCGGCGACGCAGGACCGGACGGCGGCGACGCTCGGCAGCGAGGTCACGAGGACGTCGGCGACGCCGGCAAGGGAGGCCAGGTCGTCGTGGACCGTGACCCCGTCGCCGCGGGCGGCGTCCGAGGCGGCGGCGGCCGGGTCGTGCCCGTGCACCGTGACGCCCTCGGCGAGCAGGGCGCGCGCCAGCGACGACCCCATTCGGCCGAGCCCGATGATCCCAAAAGTGTTCATTCGTCCTACTGTGCAGAAAACTTTTCTTGAACCCGAAGGCTAGCCGAACCCGCCCGGCGTGGCAATCGCCGGACCCGCAGCGGCTCAGTCGCCGTGCTGCAGCCGCTCGACGGTGCGATCCAGGTGGTGGCTCATCAGTGACACCGCGAGGTCGGCGTCGCGCTGGGCGACCGCCTCGACGATCAGGCGGTGCTCCTCGACCCCGGAGGTGCCGACGTGGTGGGCCTCGCTGAGGGACCGCAGGATGGGGTCACGGAACGCGTCGACGAGCATCACGGCCGCCGGGTTGTGGGTCGCGGCGATGAGCTGGCGGTGGAACTCGAAGGACATCTCGACGTCGTAGCCGCCCGACACGCGGGCCCGCTCGGCGTGGTCGCACAGGGCGCGCAGATGATCGACGTCGGCCTCCGTGGCCCGCTCGCACACCTGGGGGAGGAAGCCCAGCTCCAGGACCCGTCGGGCATCGGTGACGTCGGCGGACGACACGGCCGCCGACGTGAGCAGGTCGGTGATGCCCTGACCCACCTGGCCGGTCGTGGGCACCGAGACGAAGGCGCCGCCCTCGCGCCCGAGCCGGATGCTGACCAGGCCGTTGGCCTCGAGCATGCGCAGCGCCTCGCGGACCGTGAGCCGGCTGACGCCGAAGCGGGTGCAGAGGTCGCGTTCCGCGGGCAGCCGCGCACCGACCGGCAGCTGGCCGGAGCGGATCAGGGCGCGGATCTGGTCGACGATGGTCGCGGACATCCGCGTGCCGACCACCGGGCGGAAGAGCCCTCCGGTCGTGTCCTCGAGCGTGTCGTCTGGCACGTGAGTGTCCCCTTCGTCCCGTCGATCCTATGCGGACCGACGGCGGTTGAGCAGTGGCGGCAGCGCCATCGCCGCCCCGGCGATGGCCACGGCCACGGGGACGGTGGTGACCGTGATCAGGGCGGCGACCGAGAGCGGGGCCGCCAGGAGTGCGGCGGCCCGGAACGTGCCGGCCGAGGCGATCGCCTCGCCGCGCTCGTCGGGGCTCACGGCCTCCGTCGCCAGGGCCGGGCCCACCGTCTGGAGGAGGCCGGCCCCCGCCCCGGACAGCGCGAGGGCCGCTCCCGCGACGAGGGCCTGCCCGGCGAGCAGCCCGAAGAGGGTGAGGCCGAGGCCGGTGACGAGGATCCCGCCGACCAGCCACGAGCGGAGGCGGGCCTCACGGATCCACCCTGCGCCCGCGCCTCCGGCGATGGAGGTGGCGTTCGCGACGCCGACGACGACTCCGATCACCGACGACGACTGGCGTGCCTGGTCGAGGATGATCGGGACGTAGGAGTTCATCAGGCTGCGCCAGGCACCGGCGCTCGCCCCGGCCCAGCTGGCCATGCCGACTCCGGGCCGGCGCCAGACGGCCCTCGACGCGCCGTCCGGCCTGGTCGGACGCATGGGCGGCAGGCGCACCATGAGGGCCGCGGGCAGTACGACGGCGAGGCCGGCGACCGTCGCGACGGTCAGGGCGGTGGCCGCCGACCAGTGGTCCACGATCGGTCCGGCGATGACCGGCCCGGTGATCAGGCCGATGCCCGAGGCGAGGTTGACCTTCGCGATCGCGCCCACCGACGAGCGCGACGTGCGCACCGCGTGGGTCTGCGTCCCGGTCCAGAACAGGCCGCGGGCGATCCCCTGGAACACCTGGGAGAGCAGGAAGGCCCACCAGGCCGTGGACTCCACGAACACGGCGCAGGAGAAGGCCATGGCCACGCCGGCCAGGGTCACGAAGTACTTGTCCGCGATCCGCCGCATCAGGCTGCCCATGAAGCTCCGGGTCGCGAGCTGGGCGAAGGCGGAGCCGGCCACGTAGACGCCGACCTGCCCGGCGTCGTACCCCGCCGACAGCGCGAGCAGCGGGGCGGCCACGGCCGAGAGGCCCATCGCGAAGGAGAAGAGGGCGGCGCCACCGCCGCTGAACAACTCCTCGAACCGGGACCCTTGACAGGGGAGTTCTGGCTTCATAGTTTAATGGTATTGCCATTGAACCGTCTTGATAAGAGGACCCATGCGAATCCACGCCGACATCGGCAAGTGCCAGGGCTACGGCAACTGCGTGGCCATCGACGCCAAGCACTTCGACCTCGACGACGACGGGATGGTGGTCGTCATCGACGACGCCGTGGCACCGGACGAGCTGGACACGACCGAGGAGGCCGTGCGCAGCTGCCCCGTCTCCGCGATCTGGACCCAGGCCGCCGGTGGGCCCGCCGATGAGTGAGCGCGTCGTCCTCGTCGGCTCGTCGGTCGCGGGCGTGCGGACCGCGCAGGACCTGCGCTCGGGCGGCTTCGACGGCGAGATCGTGATGCTGGGCGCCGAGCGCGAGCTCCCCTACGACAAGCCGCCGCTGTCCAAGCAGGTGCTCGTCGGCACGATGAGCGAGGACGACATCGGCCTGCTCGGTGCCGGCGGATGGGACGGCCTCGGCGTCGACGGCCGGCTCGGCCAGCGCGCCACCGCGCTCGACGTCGACGAGCGCCTGGTGGCGGTGGAGGGTGGGGACGACGTCGAGTACGACGCGCTGGTCATCGCCACCGGCGTCCGGCCGCGGACCCTTCCGGGTGGCCTCGGCGACCACCAGAGCGTCTTCACGGTGCGCGAGCTGCGTGACGGCCGGGAGCTGTCCCGGGCCCTCGCCCATGGCGGGCCCCTGATGGTGGTCGGTGCTGGCTTCATCGGCGCGGAGGTCGCGTCGTCGGCCCGCTCGCTGGGTGTGGAGGTCACCATGGCGGAGGCGCTGGCGGCGCCCTTCGACCGCGTGCTCGGCACCGAGGTCGGCCGGCACCTGACCGAGCTGCACCGCTCGCACGGCGTCGACGTGCTGACCGAGGCGTCGGTCGCGGCCATCGAGCCCACTCGCGACGGCGCCGTCGTGCGCTTCGCCGACGGCCGCTCGCGCGAGGCCGCCACCGTGGTCGTGGGCATCGGCACCATCCCCAACACGGAGTGGCTGGTCTCGTCCGGGATCCCGCTCGAGGACGGCGTCCTCGTCGACGAGGGCTGCGCCGTGCAGGCCGCGGAGGGCGTGTACGCCGTCGGCGACGTCGCGCGGCGCTGGGATCCCGCCACGGACGTCTACCGCCGCGTCGAGCACTGGACCAGCGCCGTCGAGCAGGCCCATGCCGTCGCCCAGCAGATCATCCACCCGCTGGCGCCCGCGGAGGCCGCCAAGGCGCCGTACTTCTGGTCCGACCAGTTCGGCACCAAGATCCAGATGGTGGGTCGTCCGGGGGACGCCGACCGGGTCGACCTGCACACCTTCGAGGTGAAGGGCGTCGACCGCACGGTCGCGCTCTACTCGAGCGCCGGCGCCTTCGCGGCCGGCGTCACCTTCGGCTGGCCACGTGGCATCGCGGCCTGCCGGGCCGCCTGGGCGAGCCGCCCGCCCGTGGCGGACGTCGAGCGCACCCTCCACACCCTGTCGTCCGGGATGGCACCGGTTGCCTGACCCGCGCATCACCCGCCCCACTGAGAGGAAGCCATGACCATCGAGGACCTGGAGCGCAGCGCGGAGCAGATCCGTGCCAGCGACCTGATCGACATCGAGAGCGGGCAGATCAGCCGCGAGATCTTCGTCGACGACCGCATTCACAAGATGGAGCTGGAGAACCTGTTCCCCCGGGCCTGGCTCTTCGTCGGCCACGCCAGCCAGGTCCCGAACGCGGGCGACTTCTTCAGCTCCTGGATGGGCTCGGACCCGGTGCTGATGACCCGCGACGACAAGGGCGAGGTCTTCGTGCTGCTGAACTCCTGCCGCCACCGCGGCATGCGGGTCTCCCGGTACGACGAGGGCAACACCATGCAGTTCACCTGCCCGTACCACGCCTGGTCCTACTCGATCGACGGCTCGCTGGTCGACGTGCCGGGGGACCTGCACGGGGTGCCGCACATGAAGTCGGCGTACCAGGGCATGCTCGACAAGGCCAAGTGGGGCCTGGTCCGGTGCCCCCGGGTGCACAACTACAAGGGCCTCATCTTCGCGACCTGGGACCCCGAGGCGCCCGACTTCGAGGAGTACGCCGGAGAGTTCCACTGGTGGCTCGACAACCTGACCGACGCCTTCGACGGCACCGAGGGGGAGACCGAGGTCTTCCGCGGCGTCATGAAGTGGCGCATCAAGTCCAACTGGAAGTTCGTCTCGGAGAACTTCCTCGGCGACACCTACCACGGGGCCTCCACGCACGCCTCGGTCGAGGCCGTCGGCATCGGCCCCGGTGGCCGCGGCAAGCGCCGCCACGGTGAGCGTCAGAACCAGGGCGGCTTCTCGAAGGGCCGCATGAAGACCTCGTTCCGCCTCGGCCACGGGGCGTCGGACAACCTCGCCTACGAGCTGCCCTACCCCGAGTTCGCGGAGCCCGAGCTGACCGAGTACTTCGACGCCGCCTGGGCGAAGCGTGCCGAGAAGCTGCGCGCGGAGGGCCGCCCCCTCGGCGGGCGCGGTCCCGCGACCATGTTCCCCAACATGTCCTTCTCCGCCGGCTTCCCGCGGACGATCCTCGTGGCGCACCCGATCAGTGCGACGGAGACCGAGGTGTGGCGCTGGTTCATCGTGGACAAGTCCGCCCCCGACCACGTGCGCGAGTGGCTGCGCCAGTACTACATGCGCTACGCCGGCCCCGGCGGCATGACCGAGCAGGACGACATGGAGAACTGGGACTACGCGACCCAGGCGAGCACCGGGGTCGTCGCGCGCCGCTTCCCCTACAACTACCAGCAGGGTCTGGGGCGCGAGCAGCTCAGCGAGCTCCCCGGCGCCGTGCACTCCGACCACGCCATCGCGGGCGAGGTCAACGCGCGTGCCTTCTACCGGCGCTGGTCGGAGTTCGTGGACAACCTGGACTGGCCCGAGCTCACCCGCCGGGCCTCCGTCGACGACCGGGTCGACGCCATCATCGGGCGCGAGGCGGCGGAAGCATGACCGCGACCCAGGAAGGGACCACCGAGATGACCTCACCCACGCCGATGGAGCGGATGGCGCTGCACTACGAGATCAGCGACTTCCTCTTCCGCGAGGCGGACCTGCTCGACGAGCGGCGCTACACCGAGTGGCTGGACCTGCTGGCCGACGACTACCAGTACTCCGTTCCCATGCGGATGAACGTCAAGTACGACGACGTCGCGCGGCTGGAGCAGACCCGGGAAGGCGCCGAGGTCTGCTGGTTCGACGAGCCCAAGGACACGGTCGAGATGCGGGTGACGCAGCTGGAGACCGGCGTGCACTGGGCCGAGGAACCGGTCTCCCGGGTCTCGCACCTGGTCACGAACATCCGGCTGGACGAGATCTCACTACCCGAGGTCGAGGTGAGCTGCCGGTTCCTGGTCTACCGCAACCGGGTCGCGGACGAGACCGACTTCCTGGTCGGTCGCCGTCGGGACCGGCTGCGCAGGGTGGGTGACGACTGGCAGGTCTGCCGGCGCACGCTGCTGCTGGACCAGTCCGTGCTGCTGGCCAAGAACCTCTCCATCTTCGTCTAGCCGCATCGCTCAAGAGCCCCCGGAGACGCGCCGTCAGGTCGCGTCGCCGGGGGCTCTCGGGCGCGCCCACACGGGCTTCGAGGCGGTCCTTCGACCCGGAGCGTCCGGACCCTGTCAGGCCGTTGACACCGCTCGCGGGGCGTGAGTAGTGTCACTTCGCAGCAGCAGACATTCTTTCTGCTGAGGAGAAAACAAGAATGTCAGGGTTCCGCTCGGGCGCCGCTCTGGATCCGACTTCGAAGGAAACCCAATGAATCGACGCTCCATCGGCGCCGCCGCCCTCGCCGCGGTCCTCGGCCTCTCCGCCGTCGCCTGCTCCAACCCGCGTGAGGAGGCCAGCAGCAGCGACTCCGGGAAGTTCCGCATCGGCCTCGCGGCCGCCGGCTACGGTCCGTACCTCGGCGTCTACGCCGCCGAGGAGCAGGGCTACTTCGAGGACAACGGCCTCTCGGTCGAGATCACGGCCTACCAGGGCGGCGGTGCCGCCACCGAGGCCCTGACGGCCGGGGAGGCTGACCTCATCAGCTTCAACCCCGCGGGGGTGGCGGTCTCGCGTTCGCACGACATCGACCAGAAGCTGGTCGGCACGGGGATGGCGACGTCGGCCGGCTGGCTGGTCGTGGCTGCGGAGGACAGTGCCGTCACGAGCACGGCCGATCTCGACGGGAAGAACGTGGGAATCGGAAACCCGGGTGGAACGGGTGAGTTCTTCTCCCTGTGGGCAGCCGAGGACGCCGGCGTGACCTGGGAGAACCAGGCGCTGGGCTACGGGGCGCTCAACGAGAACCTTTCGCGCGGTCGCGTGGACGCGATCGTCCAGCTTCCTCCGCTGAGCTACCAGGCGGTGATGGACGGGGGCAAGGTCATCTCGGACCTGGGCCAGGACATGGAGCCCACGATCCCCGACGGCTGGGTCGCCACCGACGCGGACATTGCGGACAATGCCTCGCAGATCCAGGCAGCGCTCACCTCGATCTACCAGGGTGTTGTGAAGCTGCAGAACGACAAGGCATACGCCTTGAAGCTCATCGAGGAGAAGGAAGGCATCTCCGGGGAGCTGGCCGAGGAGGAGTACCAGTCGACGATCATGTCGCTGTCGCCCGACGGCGCCATCGATCCTGCCTGGATCGAGAATGCCCTGTCACTTGCCTCAGTCGCTGGACTCGACGCGCAGGGCAGCCTGCCGCCGGCCGAGGAGATCTTCACCGACCAGTTCGTGTCCTGAGTGGTCATGACGAGACTGCTCGGTTCCACGCGGGACGCCCAGCTGGCGGCGGGTCTGCTCGTGGTCCTTCTCGGGACATGGGAGCTGCTGGCGCGGCTCGGGGTACTCACCCCCGAGACCGCGCCGGCGCCCTCGGTCATCGCGTCGGCGGGCTCTGACCTCGTGGCCGGGGGTCTCTTCTTCGATGTCCGAATCACCCTGACGTACGTGCTGGTTGCCTTCGTCCTGGCGCTGGTCCTGGGTGTCGGGCTGGGCTTGCTGTTGAGCTCGTGGCCGTTGGTCGCCCAGGTGTCCGTCGGGTTCCTGACCTTCCTGCTCAGTGTGCCCAAGTCCCTCTTCCTGCCGTTGTTCATCCTCGTCATCGGGATCGGCGGGGACCAGAAGGTCGCTTTCGGAGCCTTCAGCTCGTTCGCGGTCGTCGTGATGGCGACGATGGTCGGGATCGCCAGCGTCGACGCCAACCTCGTGACGATGGCCCGCTCACAGGGCGCCCGGCGCCGTGAGGTCTTCCTGAAGATCTACCTCCGGTCGATGACGCCCACGCTGTTGGAGGCCGCGCGCATCGCGATGATCCTCAACATCACGGGTGTTCTGATCGCGGAGATGTACGTGTCCCGGCAGGGCCTGGGCTACCTGGTGAACCTCTACGGGCAGACCTTCCAAGTTGCCCCCCTGTTGGCCGTGATCGCGGTCATCACCGTCATCGGCATCGCGCTCAACGAGCTGTTGCGCTGGTGTGAACGACGACAAGACCGTTGGAGAGAAGGAATCTGATGACCATCCCTCAACTGAACGCGGAGCGAACTCGAACGGACGAGGCGGTCATCCGGGTGACCGGGATCCAGCACTCCTACAGGACCGCGCGCGGTCCCGTCCCCGCCCTCGAGAACGTAGACCTGAGCGCGGGACCGAAGCGGTTCGTCTCTATCGTCGGGCCCAGCGGATGCGGCAAGTCGACGTTGCTCATGATTCTCGCAGGACTCGTCACTCCGACCGCGGGGGAGAGGTACGTCGCCGGCGCCAAGGTCACCGGGCCTCAACCCGACCAGGTCGCCGTGGCGTTCCAGGACGCTTGCCTGCTCCCGTGGCGCAGCGCGCTGGACAACGTTGCCTTCCCCCTGGAGCTGCGCAAGGACCCCCGCGCGGAGCGCGAAGCACGAGCGCGAGAGCTGCTGGAGAAGGTCGGGCTGGCCGGCTACGCCGATCGCTACCCCCGCGAACTCTCGGGAGGGATGCGACAGCGGGTGGCGGTCGCGCGCGCCCTGATCCAGCGGCCCGCCGTACTGCTCATGGACGAGCCGTTCGGCGCACTGGACGAGCAGACCCGGATGGACATGGGTGAGGAGCTCCTCCGCCTCTGGGACGAGATCCACAACACCGTCATCTTCGTGACCCACAATCTCGCGGAAGCGGTCTACCTCTCCGACGAGGTGATCGTGATGGCGGCTCGTCCGGGTCGCGTGGTGGAGCGCGTTCTCATCGACCTGCCGAGGCCCCGCCCGGTGGAGATCACCGAGACCGAGAAGTTCCTGCACCTGCGCAATCGCCTGTGGCGGTTGATCAGGAGTCAGGAATGAGCACGGTCGATGATGTGGCCGGCCGCCAGGTAGGTGGCTTCGCGCTTCCGGAGCCAGAGCGGGACACTTCTCGGCGGACGCTGCTGGGCTGGCGCCTGGCCGTCGTGGCGCTGCTGCTGGTCTGCTGGGAAGTGGTCCCGCGGCTGATGTCGGCACCCAGCGCGTTCGTCGTCCCACTCTCGGCGTCTCTCCGGGCGGGAGCTGACCAGTGGTCGCCGATCGTCGAGTCGCTGTGGCCGACCCTGTCCGCCATCCTCTGCGCCCTGCTCTTCGCATGGCTCGTGGGGATCGTCGGGGGCTTCGTGATCGGCACCTCGCCGAGGCTTCGCTTCCTGTTGTTGATCTTCGGTGCCCTCTACGCAGTCCCCTTGGTCGTCGTCTATCCCTTGATCTCGGTGTGGCTGGGACCGGGCCAGGTCTCGAAGGTTCTCTTCGCCAGCCTGTACGGGGTCGTCCCGGTCCTGCTGACCACGGCGAGCGGGGTCCGTTCCGTCGACGAGGGACTGCATCGCTCCGCCCTGAGCATGGGCGCCTCGCCCCGCCAGCTCTTGACCAAGGTCCTGATTCCCGCCGCCCTGCCGGTCGTGGTCTCGGGACTTCGACTGGGAGGCGGCCTGGTGCTCATCGCGGTCATCGTGTGCGAGATGCTTGCCTCCACCAGTGGGGGCATCGGGACTCTGATCACCGCCTATCGCGTGCAGTTCAACGCGGGCGCCGTCTACTTCTGCATCCTCGTCGTCCTGGCTTTCGCGCTCGTCATGGACCAGACCCTCGGCGCCATCGAGCGCCGGGTCGCTGGCGACAGTGCAAAGACCCGAACGCAGCCCACGCCCGGCTAGGGCACCCATCGTCTGAAGGGAACAACCGGTGAACTATCCACTCAGGAGCCGAGCCGCACTTCTTACGGCCTTCGGCGTGCCGACGAGTGTCGAGTCGGTCGACGTACCGCAGGAGCTGGAGGAGGGCGCGATCCTCGCTCGAGTTCGGCGGGCGTCCGTCTGCGGCACTGACGTTCACACCTGGTTGGGCTCGGGATTCACCGCCAATCAGAAGAACCTCCCCTCGATCATGGGACACGAGATGGTCGGCGAAGTGGTCGCCTTCGGCGACGGACCCCAGGTCGACTCGGTCGGCCAGACCCTGGCCGCGGGCGACAGGATCGTGTGGACCCACGCTCCCTGCGGCCGCTGTTACTACTGCGGCGTGGGCAGGTCGCCCTCACTCTGCCTGAACCGCCAAAGCTATGGACGCGTCTCGGTCAACACCTTTCCAGGGCTGACCGGAGCCTTCGCGGAGTACTGCTACGTCTTCCCGACCTCTGGTCGAGTGAAGGTCCCCGACGAGGTGCCGGACGACTGGGCGGCCCCTTCCAGCTGCGCGCTGCGCACTGTCGTCCATCTGCTCGAGCGGGTGGGAGTCATCGAGAGCCATGAGTCGGTCGTCGTGCAGGGAACCGGGCCTCTTGGGCTGTTCGCCGTCGCGATGCTCCACCACGCCGGCATCCAGAACATCACGGCGATCGGAGCCCCTGGGCCGCGGCTCGAGATCGCCAAGGCCTACGGCGCCACCCAGCTCATCTCCCTGGAGGAGACCCCCGACCCGGCCGTGCGCGCGGGACTCGTCCGGGACGCGACCCGCGGTTCGCGCGGCGCCGACCTGGTGCTCGAGATGTCGGGAGCGCCCCAGGCCTACAGCGAGGGGCTCGAGCTCCTGGCGCCGGGAGGGCGTTTCGGAGTCGCGGGGCAGACCTCGAGCGAGAGGGTGCCGGTGGACCCGAGCCTGGTGGTCCGCAAGCAGCTGAGCGTGATCGGTGCCCTCTCCGCGCACGTGGGCCACTACTGGAAGGCCCTGGAGTTCCTCAAGGAATCGCGCGGTCGGTTCGACTGGGACGCCATGCTGACCCGTCCGACCGGGCTCGACGGCCTCACCCAGGCGATGCAAGGCATGCGCAACGGTGTGATGAAGCCTCTGATCGACCCCCAGGCATGAGCGATCCGCAGTCGCCGGAGCAGGGCAGGACGGCGGACCGCCCCGGGATTTCCTGGCCGGGCTCGACGGTACGAGCCGAGCCCGCGCTCGTGGGCGCCGTGGACATGCACGTCCACGGCTACCCCGACGTCGGGCTCGAGTGGAGGCAGCGGACCGATGACCTCACCCTGGTCAGGTCCGCACGCGATGCCGGGATGGCTGGGATCGTCCTGAAGTCGCACTTCTGGCCGACGATGGATCGAGCCCTGATCCTGGCGAGTGCCCTGGACGACCCGTCCTTCACGATCCACTCCTCGATCACCCTCAACCCGCTCATCGGGGGCATCCAGCCCACCACCGTCGAGGCCGCGGCCGCGCACGGCGCCAAGGTCGTCTTCATGCCCACCTGGGGCTCGGTGAACGACCACGCGCACGGCGGCGTGGTGCGCCGGCAGGTCATCGACAAGATCCTGCCGGCGATGGGTAAGTACCTGGACCGGAGCGCAGTCACGATCCTCGACTCCTCTGGCGGTGTCCGCCCGGAGGCCCGTGAGGTCCTCCACGTCGCCAAGGAGCGCCGGCTCGTCGTGTCCACCGGTCACCTGTCGACCGCCGAGAGCGTGAAGCTGGTGGAGGCCGCCGCCGACATCGGTCACGACCGGATGCTCTTCGCCCACCCGTTCTCACCCTCGATCAACGCGTCCGCGACGCTGATCGAGGACGTGGCTGCCGCGGGCGCGATGGTCGAGATGACCGCGGTCCTCACGATGATGCCCCACGCGCCGGTCCACATCGAGGACGTGTACGACCTCGTCCAGAGACTGGGCTCGAAGCACGTGGTCATCAGTTCCGACGTCTTCTTCGACTGGCTGCCGCCCCACGCGGAGATGCTTCGCATGATCATCGGGCAGCTGCGCGCCCTCGGCACCACGGACGAGGAGTTGAGGAACCTCTTCGTCGAGAACCCGCGCAGGCTTCTCGCTCCCTGACTGTCCCCCCGATAGCTACCTGCCTTGCGACACCCGTCCCCACTGGAAAGGCTCTGATGACCTCCGTCGGCACCGACCTGAAGGAATACCCCATGCTCGTCGACGGCGAGTTGTGTGCGTCCGCCGCCGGCGAGTGGATCGTGTCACTGGACCCGAGCACCGAGGAGCCGTTGGGCAAGGTCCCGGCGGGCAGCCGACTCGACGTCGAGCGTGCCGTCGCCTCGGCCGAGCGGGCCGCCGGCCCCTGGGCCGCCACGAGCGCGACGGACCGGGCCGCCCTGGTCAGAGAGCTGGCCCGGCGGGCGACGTCGCGGGCACCGGAGCTGCTGGAACTCGAGGTCCGAGACACGGGGAACACCAAGAGCCGCATGGTCAAGGACGTCTCGATGGCGACGACGCTCATGGAGTACTTCGCCGGCCTGGCGCTCGAGCTGAAGGGGGAGACCATTCCCGCCTCGGCGACGGGACTGCACTTCTCTGTGCGCGAGCCTTACGGCGTCGTCGGGCGCATCCTCGCCTTCAACCACCCGTTCATGTTCGCCGCATCGCGACTCGCGGCGCCCCTCGTGGCTGGGAACACGGTGGTCCTCAAGCCCTCGGAGGAGTCGCCGCTCTCCACGTCCATCCTGGCGGAGCTGTGCGCCGACGTCTTCCCGCCGGGTGTCGTCAGCATCGTCACCGGCACCGGCCGAGAGGCTGGAGCCGCGCTGGTGCAGCACCCCGCCGTTCGCCGGCTCTCCTTCATCGGCTCGGTCCCCACCGGCATGGAGATCCAACGGCTGGCGGCCACGACGTCCGTCAAGCACGTGAGTCTGGAGCTCGGCGGCAAGAACCCCTTCGTCGTCTTCCCCGACGCCGACCCGGCCGCGGTGAGCGCAGCGGCGGTGGCGGCCATGAATTTCGGCCACCAGGGTCAGTCCTGCGGATCCACGAGTCGGCTGTTGGTGCACGCTGACCTGTACGACGAGGTGGTCGACCGGGTGGCGGCCTCGATGGCGGCGATCAAGGTGGGCATGCCGCTGCGTGACGACACCGGAATGGGACCCCTCAATTCGGCACGACACCTCGCGAACGTGCGCAGCCATGTGGCCGCCGCGCACGAGGACGGAGCACGCCTCGTGACCGGCGGTGGCCGGCCGCGGGGTGGAGAGTTCGACCGGGGCTATTGGCTCGAGCCCACCCTGTTCGCCGACGTGACACCCGACATGCGGCTGTTCCGGAACGAGGTGTTCGGGCCGGTCCTGGGCATCACGCGATGGACAGACGACGACGACCTCTGGGGCATGGTGAACGGGGTCGACTACGGGCTGACCGCTTCGATCTGGACCAACGACCTCAACAGGGCGCTCCTCGCCGCCCGCGCCGTCCGGGCAGGCTACGTCTGGATCAATGGGACGTCGAGCCACTTCCCGGGGACGAACTTCGGGGGAGTGAAGCAGAGCGGTCTCGGGTCCGAGGAGGGGCTCGACGAGCTGCTCAGCTTCACCGAGCAGAAGACGGTCAACATCTTCCTCCCGGGCCGGTGACCTTCCTGGCTGTGTCAGGAAGGCCGACCACCCCCTGCGCTGTCTATGATCAGGCTCGGCCCTGGGCCTGCGTGCAGCGAGCTGCAGGTTCAGCGCCATGAGCGAGAGCGAGGAACCCGTGGCCGACAGCCCCGCCGATGCGGGAGGCAAGGACGTGCCCGCGAAGAAGGCCCCGGCCTATCCGATCTCGTCGGTCGACAACGCGCTCCGTCTGTTGTTGCTCTTCCGCGACCGTCAGCAGCTGCGGCTCTCCGACGTCTCGAGCTCGCTCAACATCGCGCACTCGACCGCGCACCGCCTGCTGGCCATGCTCATGCACCACGACTTCGTGCGGCAGGAGGACGGTCACGGCGTCTACACCGCCGGCCCCGCACTGCTCGAGATCGGGTACGGCGCGGTCCGCAGCATGGACATCCGCGCGCTGGCCGGCCCGATCCTCTCCGAGCTCGCCGTGACCATCGATGAGACCGTGCACCTGGCCCAGCTCGAGGGCGGGCGCATCCGCTACGTCGCCGGCGCCGAGTCCCAGCGCGCTCTCCGGGTCGCGGACCGCACCGGGCAGCTCTTCCCCGCCCATCGCACGGCGACCGGCAAGGCCATCCTGGCCGACCTCACGCCGGCGCAGCTCGAGGAGGTGCTGGCCAGCGCGGCCGGGGACGAGGGTGCCCATCTGTCGCCCGAGGAGCGGGCCGAGCTCGACGCCGACCTCGAGAAGGTGCGCGAGCGGGGCTACTCCTACAACCGGCGCGAGAGCGACGACATCGTCTCGGTCGCGACCGCCGTGCGGAACCGGCGCGGGCTCACTGTCGCCGCGATCAACGCGTCGGCTCCGGTCAGCCGGATGACCCAGAAGCGGCAGCTCAGCGTCGTGCGCCACCTGCACGCCGCCGCGGCGCGGCTGGAGGAGATCCTCGTCGACGTCTGAGTCCGTCAACCCCTGCCCGTCCCCGGCCCCGCGTCGCCCGAAATGGCCGCGACCCGGTCCGCGCGGGCACGGACCGGGTCGGTGGGCGGTTCAGCTGGTCACTGACCGCTGTAGGCAGCCTTGAGGATGTCGACGTAGTCGGCCGGTGCGTCGACGAGGTCCGCGACCTCGCTCTGGACCTCCTCGCCGCCGAGGAACGTGATCGGGCGGCCGGCCTTCTCGCCCTCGGCGACGAAGTCGGGGTCCTGGACGACCTTGGCGAACGCCGCCCGCAGCTCGGCGAGGCGCTGCTCGTCCATGTCCGGGGGAGCGGCGATCGTGCGGCCGCTCTCGAGCAGGTCGACGTGGTACTGCAGGATCGCCTTCTGCTCGTCGTCGGTGGCCTCCTCCAGCACGGTGGGGACGTCCGGATAGTCCTCGAGCCGGTCGCTGCCGAGCACCAGGATCGGGACGGCGTCGCCGCTCTCGATGGTCGGCAGCTGGCTCGAGAGCGAGCGGGAGTAGGCGTCGACGTTGCCCTGGAGGAGGGCGAGCGCGGCCTCGCCGGAGCCACCGAAGCCGGTCACGACGTCGCTGTCGATGCCGAGTGCCTCGTCGAGGACCAGCGGGTCGACGTACTCGTTGGAGCCCGGGCCCGTGGCGGCGAACCGGACGGCGGACGACGAGCCGGCAGCCGCCAGGTCGTCGTACGACGAGATCTCGCCGTCGGACCGCGCGATCACGACGTCGGGCTCGCTGCCGATCTGCCCGATGTAGCTGAACTTCTCGGGCTGGTACTGAACGCCGTCGGCCTCGGCCAGGGCGCTGCCGATGGTGCCGGTCATGTTCAGGATCTCGATGGTCGTGCCGTCCGGCTTGGCCGAGGTCAGGCCGTTCAGGGCAATCAGACCGCCGGCGCCCGGCTTGTTGATGACGACGATCTTGGCTCCCAGCGCGTCGGCGAGCTCCGGCGCCAGCTGGCGGGCGTAGGAGTCGTACCCGCCGCCCGGGTCGAAGGGCACGACCAGCTGGATCGTCTCGCCCTTGAAGTTGCCGGACTCCTTGCTGGAGGCCGAGCCCTGCTGGCAGCTGCAGAGGGCGAGGGTCGAGGCGAGTACGGCCGCGGTGGCGGTCAGCTTCTTCATGGCTCTTCTTTCTGGAGGGAACAACGGGAGACGGGTACGGCGGTCAGACGAGGCCGAAGTAGCCGGGTGGCACCGGCTTGGCGAGGAGCACGGTGAAGGCGCCGTAGAGCACGGCCACCAGGATCAGCGCGTAGACGATGGCGAAGAGCCACGAGCGGCGGTCCTGCGTGCGGAGGTAGGCGACGGTGAAGACGAGGGCCGCTGCGTAGAGACCGAGGACCCACAGGGCGACGAAGAAGCCCCCGAACCAGGCCAGCGCGACGACCCACTGGCGGGCGGACGCGGTCTGGAACACGTACTCGAGGTTGTCCTCTGCCGTGACCTCCTCATGGGGGGTGTCGGCCTCGGCGCGCATGCGGCGAGACGCGAAGGCCCGCACGACGAGGCCGACCGCGAGCAGGAAGCCGGCGGCACTGGTGCACAGGGGGAAGATGGCCGCCTGGTGGTCCCAGTCGTGGGCCAGCCAGAAGGCGCCGCCGAACACGACGGCGAGGACCAGCCCGCCGACCGCTTCGGCGTCGACGCCGGGGCGACGCGGGTGGACGGTGCTGCTGGTGTCGGCGGTCATCGGGTGGCCTCGTCGAGCTCGGGAGTGGGCAGGTCTCGGCGCTGACGGCGCACCTTCAGTCCGTAGGACACGAACACCAGGACGATGCAGGCGGCGATGGCCAGGAAGGCGGGCCGCAGGAGCCAGTCGGCGCCGAAGAGGGAGTTGGAGAGGAAGAGGTAGCGCTCGAGGATCGAGCCGAGGACGAAGCCGAGCAGCATCGGGACGCGGGGCCAGTCCCAGCGGATGCAGGCGACGCCGATGGCCACGAAGACGAGCATCAGCACGATGTCGACGAAGCTGTTCGCCTCGCTGTAGGCGCCGATCGAGAGCAACAGGATCAGGAAGGGGATGAGCAGCGGGCCCGAGATGTAGGTCAGCCTGGCGAGTGGCCGGACCAGCAGGAGCGCGGCCCCGACGGCCACCACGGTGGCGAAGAAGGTGATCCAGACCATGGACATGGTCACCTCGAGGTCGGTCGTGAGCATCTCCTTGCCCGGGTTGAGTCCGAGGATCAGGAACGCGCTGAGCAGGACGGCGCTGGAGGCCGAGCCCGGGATGCCGAAGGCGATGGTCGGGACCAGCGAGCCGCAGTCCTTGGCGACGCCCGTGGCGCCGGACGCGATGACGCCCTCCACGGAGCCCTTGCCGAACTCCTCGGGCTTCTTCGACACCTGCTTCGCGTGGCCGTAGGCGATGAACTGGGCCACGGATCCACCCATGCCCGGCACCAGGCTCAGGGCCGTGCCGATGGCGCCCGAACGCATCGCGAGGGGCCAGCGGCGCAGGGTGTCCATGATGCCGGCCTTCACGCCGGAGACGGAGTCGGGACTGGCGGCGACGTTGGACACGCTGCCCTTCTGCATCATCAGCTGGAGGACCTCGGCACCACCGAAGAGCCCGATGACGACCGGCACGATGCTGACCCCGCTCCAGAGGTCGAGCGAGCCGAACGTGAAGCGCGGGACACCGGTCGCGGGGTCGAGGCCGACGAGCGAGACCAGGACTCCGAAGAGGCAGGCGAGGAGACCCTTGTGCATCTGGCCGGAGGAGAGGGTCACGACGAAGGTGAGGCCGAGGAGGGCGAGAGCGAAGAACTCCGGTGGGCCGATCGCGAGGATCACCGGCCGGATGATCGGGATCGCCAGGATGAGCACCACGATCCCGACCAGGGCGCCCACCGCCGAGCTGGTGAGGACGGCTCCGAGGGCGCGACCGGCCTGACCCTGGCGAGTCATGGGATAGCCGTCGAGGACCACCGCCGCCGAGGATGCCTCGCCCGGCACGCCGAACAGCACCGAGGTGATGTCACCAGCGGTTGACGCCACGACATACATCCCGAGGAGGAGCGCGAACGCCGGGATCGGATCCATGGAGTAGGTGAAGGGCAGCAGGAGGGCGAGGGTCACCGCACCGCCGAGCCCCGGAAGAATGCCCACGACGAAGCCCAGCACGACTCCGATCACCATCATCAGCAGGGAGGTGGGGGTGAGGACCTCACCCAGGGCCCCGGTGAGTGCGTCGAGCATCTGGATCCCTTCGATTCGCAGTTTTTCATCTGGCAGAAAACTTTTCCAACACGGTAATCGGGGTCACATCGGCTGTCAACGGCCCCCCTGGGGCCCACCCCCGGATCGGGAGGTCACGGGTCCCCTGGCGCGGGGCGGCTCGCCCGACGTCCGGGTCAGCGGTGCGAGCGGCTCGCGCAGGTGCCCTGGGCGCTGGTGAACCGGTCGAGATCGGCGCCGTCCCAGTCGCCGGTGAGGGTGTCGACCAGCGCGGCCCGCAGCTGGTCGTCGGTGAGCGCCGCGTGCAGGCAGTCGGCGTACGCCTCGGGGTCGACGCCGCCGTGGCTGAGCTTCGCCTGGGCCTGGGCGGACAGCCCGACGAAGTCGGTGCAGCGCAGCTGCGCCGCCGCCCAGACCTCCGCGAGCTCCTCGGGCAGCTTCGGCAGCCGCTCGACCATGTGGTACGACGCATCGAGGACGCCGGCGTCCCGCAGCTGCTCGGGCGTCGTCTGTCCCATCAGGGTGTTCGCGAAGCAGGTGCCCTCGTCCGCGTCGCCCGGAGCCGGCTCCGCCCGGGCCACCGCGGCGGCGAGCCCCGTGCGGATCGCGCCCCGGTCGGGCTCCGGGCCGTCCGCGCCGTCGTCGCACCCGGTCACGGAGCCCACCAGGAGCCCCAACAGGAGGAGCGGCAGCAGGACCGACATCGGCACCGCCGGCAGGGCGGTGGTGGTGCCGGCGGATCGCGTCACGGTGCTCCTCGGGCGGGCGGATCGGTGCCCAGATCCTGCCACTAGGGTGCGAGGCATGGACTTCTCTCCTTCCGAACGGGCAGCCGACCTCACCGCGAGGGTGGCCGCGTTCATCGCCGACGAGGTCGACCCGGTGGAGCCGGCGTACCACCGCGACCTCGCCGAGCTGCGGCGCACCGGCGACCCGTGGCAGCCGCTCCCCGTCCTCGAGGAGCTCAAGGCCAAGGCCCGTGCGCAGGGCCTGTGGAACCTCTTCCTGCCCCGGGAGCATGCGGGGGAGTACGCCGCCCGCTTCGGCACCGACGGCGGCGAGGGGCTGACGAACGTCGACTACGCGCCGATCGCCGAGCTCACCGGCCGGTCCGCGATCGCGCCGCTGGTCCTCAACTGCAACGCCCCCGACACCGGCAACATGGAGGTGCTGCTCCGCTACGGCACGCCCGAGCAGCGGGAGCAGTGGCTCGAGCCGCTGCTCGACGGGCGGATCCGCTCGGCGTTCACGATGACGGAGCCGGGCGTCGCCTCCTCCGACGCCACCAACATGGCGGCGACCGCCGTCGTCGACGGCGACGAGATCGTCATCAACGGCCGCAAGTGGTGGTCCACCGGCGTCGGACACCCCGACTGCAAGATCTTCGTCTTCATGGGGCTGACCGACCCCGACGCCGACCGGCACCACCGGCACTCGATGGTGCTGGTGCCGAGGGACACCCCGGGCGTGAAGGTCGAGCGGATGCTCAGCACGATGGGCATCTACGACGAGCCGCTCGGGCACGGCGAGGTCTCCTTCACCGATGTCCGGGTGCCGCTGGCCAACGTGCTCAGCGGGCCCGGCGAGGCGTTCGCCATCGCCCAGGGCCGGCTCGG
>JAOPXF010000408.1 GCA_025965295.1 Nocardioides sp. | reverse complement strand
CCGACGGCCGTCTTGCCGGTGCCCGGAGCGCCCTGCACGCAGACCGAGCGGGAGAGCTCGGAGCGGACGATCACGTCCTGCTCGGGCTGGATGGTCGCCACGATGTCGCGCATCGGGCCGACCCGGGGCCGCTCGATCTCGGCCTCGAGGATGGCGGAGTAGTCCTCGACCTCACCCGCATCGAGGTTCTCGTCCTCGAACGCGGTGAGCCGACCGTGCTGGAAGCCGTAGCGGCGGCGCAGTCCGACGCCCATCGGCTCGGCGCGGCTGGCGCGATAGAACGGCAGGCTCACCGGGGCCCGCCAGTCGATCACCATCGGCTCCCCGGTCGGGTCGGAGATGTGCCGGCGGCCGATGTGGAAGGACTCGGCCGCCTCGGTGGTCGAGCCGTAGTCGAGGCGCCCGAAGAACAGCGGGATCGTCGGGTCGTCGGCGAGCTGCTTCATCCGCAGCGCGAAGGTCGACTCGAGGAACTCCCGACTCACCCAGTCGCCGGCCGCGGCCGAGTCCATCGACTCGGTGCGCTCGCGCATCCGGGCGAGCTGCCGACGGGACTCCGCGAGGTGCTCCTGCTCGGAGGTCAGCTCGTCGTGGGCAGACATGCAGGGGCCTCCGCGGTCGCGGTCGTCGGGTGGGGGAAGGGCGACGCTACCCATTGCGGGCGCCCGGCGCGAGCGCTTTCTAGCGGGCGGGCGGGGTCATCGCCCACCGGATGGTGCCGGTCGCCAGCGAACCCAGTGCCCGGACCACCGTGCGCTCCGAGACGGGCAGCCAGGGCAGGCGCAGCGGCCAGCGCGTCCAGCGCGGCATCAGCCCGACCGCTGCGGCGACGAGCACGCCGTACGGCGCCCGTGCGGCGAGCGGCAGCGGCGGCCGGAAGAGCAGGTAGGAGATCGCCTCGCGGGCCTGCGGGGTGGCCCGGAGCTCGGGGCGGAACGCGTCGAGCACCTCGGCCAGCTCGGCCTCCGTGGTCGGCGGGTCGAGCACGCCCAGGCGCCGGGCGACCTCGGCGGCCTCGGCGACGTAGCGGTCGCGGCCGACCTGGTCGAGCGGGTGCTTGCCGTAGACCTGGTGGGCGCGCAGGAAGCTGTCGACCTCGGCGACGTGCACCCAGAGCAGCAGGTGCGGGTCGGAGGCGGCGTACGGCGTGCCGTCGTCCATCGTGCCGGTGATCCGGGTGTGGATGGTGCGCACCATGTCGACCGCCTGCTGGGCGTCGTCGGCGGTGCCGAACGTGGTGACGGCCAGGAAGCGGCTGGTGCGGGCGAGCCGCCCCCACATGTCACCGCGGAAGCCGGAGTGCTCGGACACCGCGGTCATCGCGGCGGGGTGGAGCGTCTGGAGCAGCAGCGCCCGGATGCCTCCGACGAACATCGACGCGTCGCCGTGCACCCGGGCGATCGCGCTGTCCGGCTCGAACCAGCGCGGCCCGGGCCGGCCGTGGATCCGGTCGCGGTGCTTCGCGCCGTCGGGGCCGGCCACGCGCAGGAAGAGCGCCTCACCGAGCCGCTCGCGGACGGCGCGCACCGGGGTCGTGCCGGGAGGAGTCACCTCCTCATCCTGTCCGACCGGTCAAGGCGTCCCGCGGGGTCAGGCGTGCAGGTGCCGCATCCGCAGGGTGTGCGGCATCGAGCGAAGCCGGTCGATCGCGACCTGGTCGAGCGGTGCCGACACGTCGGTGACGACGTACCCCTGGTGGCCGCGGGTCGCGAGCGACTGCGCGAGCACGTTCGCCTGGAGCTCGGCGAGCACCCTGTTGATCTCCGCGAGCACGCCGGGGACGTTCTCGTGCAGGTGCGCGAGCCGTACCACGTCCGCGACGGGGGGTGCCTGGACCGTGGGCAGGTTGACCGAGAGGGCGGTGCTGCCGTCGAGGACGTACGACGCGAGCTTGCCCGCGACGAAGTGCCCGATCTCCTCCTGGGCCTCCTGCGTCGAGCCGCCGACGTGCGGGGTGAGGATCACGTTGTCGAGCCCGCGCAGCGGGGACTCGAACGGGTCGCCCTGCGCCTTGGGCTCGATCGGGAACACGTCGAGCGCGGCGCCGGCGATGCGGCCGGACAGGATCCGCTCGCGCAGCGCCTCGGTGTCGACGACCATGCCGCGGGCCGCGTTGATGAACAGCGAGCGCGGCTTCATCAGGTCGAAGTGCTCGGCGCCGAAGAAGCCCGCGTTGCCGGGGCGCCCGTCGACGTGCAGCGAGACCACGTCCGCCTCGGCCAGGAGGTCCTCCAGGCTGCCCATCCGGCGCGCGTTGCCGTGGGCGAGCCGGTCGGTGACGTCGTAGAAGATCACGCGCAGGCCGACGGCCTCGGCGACGACCGACAGCTGCGAGCCGATGTTGCCGTAGCCCACGATGCCCAGCGTGCGGCCGCGGATCTCGTGGCTGCCGGCGGCCGACTTGTCCCAGATGCCGTCGTGCATGCGGGTGGTCTTCTCGACCAGTCGGCGGGCCAGCACGATGATCTCGCCGATGACGAGCTCGACCACGCTGCGGGTGTTGGAGTACGGCGCGTTGAAGACCGCGACCGTGCGCCGGGCCGCCTCCTCGAGGTCGACCTGGTTGGTGCCGATGCAGAAGCAGCCGATCGCGAGCAGGTCGGGCGCGGAGGCCAGGACCCGTGGGGTGATCGTGGTGTTGGACCGGATGCCGAGCAGGTCGATGCCGGGCAGCGCGTGCACCAGCTCGTCCTCATGCATCGCGGCCTTGCGGAGGTCGACCTCGACGCCGGCCTTCTCGAGGCGCGCGACCGCGGCGGGGTGGATGTTCTCAAGCAGCAGGGCCTTCACGGTCGACCAGCCTAGGAGGGATCGCGCCGACCGCCGATTCGGCGGCGTGCGGTGGACACGGCGACGCCCGCCTGCTCGGCCCCGACCCGGCCGGACGTCATACGGTCCGTGGGCTATAGCGCTCGGACCGTATGACGTTGCGCGCGTCCGGGGGCCAGGGTCAGGCCGGCAGGTCCTCGGCGTCGACGATCCGGTAGGCGTAGCCCTGCTCGGCGAGGAAGCGCTGGCGGTTCTGGGCGAACTCCGCGTCGACGGTGTCGCGCGAGACGATCGTGTAGAAGTGGGCGCTCTTGCCGTCCTCCTTCGGACGGAGCAGGCGGCCCAGCCGCTGGGCCTCCTCCTGGCGCGAGCCGAACGACCCGGACACCTGGATCGCCACCTCGGCCGAGGGCAGGTCGATCGAGAAGTTGGCGACCTTGGAGACGACGAGCAGCTTGATCTCTCCGTGCCGGAACGCCTCGAAGAGCCGCTGCCGCTCCTTGACCGGCGTCTCGCCCTTGATCACGGGCGCGTCGAGCATCGCGGCGAGCTCGTCGAGCTGCTCGAGGTACTGGCCGATCACCAGCGTCGGCTGGTCGGAGTGCTGCGCGACCAGGTCGCGCACCACGTCGACCTTGTGGTGGGTGCAGGACGCCAGGCGGTAGCGCTCCTCGGGCTCGGCGGTCGCATAGACCAGCCGCTCGTTCGTCGGCAGCGTGACCCGGACCTCGACGCAGTCGGCGGGCGCGATCCAGCCCTGGGCCTCGATGTCCTTCCAGGGGGCGTCGTACCGCTTCGGCCCGATCAGCGAGAACACGTCACCCTCGCGGCCGTCCTCGCGCACCAGCGTCGCGGTCAGGCCGATCCGGCGGCGGGCCTGCAGGTTGGCGGTCATCCGGAAGATCGGCGCCGGCAGCAGGTGCACCTCGTCGTAGATGATCAGGCCCCAGTCGCGGGCGTCGAGCAGCTCGAGGTGGGAGTAGACGCCCTTCCGGCGGGTGGTCATGACCTGGTACGTCGCGATGGTGACGGGCCGGACCTCCTTCACGGCTCCGGAGTACTCCCCGATCTCGTCCGCCGTCAGCGACGTGCGCTTGATCAGCTCGTCCTTCCACTGCCGCGCGGAGACGGTGTTGGTGACGAGGATCAGGGTGGTGGCCTGGGCGTGCGCCATCGCGGCCGCGCCGACGAGGGTCTTGCCCGCGCCGCACGGGAGCACGACGACCCCGGAGCCGCCGTGCCAGAACGAGTCGGCCGCGTCGCGCTGGTAGTCGCGCAGGTGCCACTCGGTCTCGTCGAGCGCGATCGCGTGGGCCTCGCCGTCGACGTACCCGGCGA
>JAOPXF010000405.1 GCA_025965295.1 Nocardioides sp. | reverse complement strand
AGCCAGGTCTCGACGACCCGGGCGAAGGCGGCGGCGCTGAAGAGCACGTCGGCGAACACGCCGCCGGCGATCCCGCGCATCACCTGGTCGACCATCGCATTGTGCGCCTCGGGTGCGGGCGGGTCGGCCACCCCGGCCACGACCCGCGCCACCTGGGCGTGCGCCCGGCCGGCCTCGAACTCGCGCGCGACCGTCAGCGGGTCGGCGTACACCCACGAGCGCAGCAGGTAGAGCCGCCACAGGCAGCCGGCCAGCGAGTCGGCCGGGGAGCCGGACCACACCTCCGCGATCGCCTCGATGCCCTCGGTGTCGGCGAGGTGCAGCAGCCGCTCGGCGACCTCGGCGTCGTCGGTCTCCTGGGCGCCGCGGACCAGCAGGCTGGCGGCCCGGTCGGCCGCCTCGCTCACCTCGGCGGGGTCACTGCCCCCGACGAGCGAGTCGAAGAGCCTGGCGCCGGGCGTCATCGGACGGTGGTGCGGTCGGCTGCTCACCCGTTCAGGCTACGACGCCTGCTGCAGCGCCTTGCGGAGGCGCTGATCACTGACCGGGTACGGCGTGCCGAGCTGCTGGGCCCACAGCGAGACCCGGTACTCCTCGAGCATCCACCGGACCGCCCGCAGCTGCTCGCCGGGCGGCCGTCCCTCCGGCAGCGCGTCGACCTGGTGCAGCCACGCCTCCTGGAGGTCGGCGACCTGGTCCATCAGCTGCCGGTCCCGGTTGACGGCGGCGGCCCCGCCGGAGGCGAGCTTCTCGCGCCGGAGCTCGAGCGCCGCGAGGTACGTCGGGTAGCGACGCAGCTGGGTCGTGCCGGCCTCGCCGACGAAGCCGCGATGCACGAGCCGGGCGAGCTGGCCCTTCATATCGGTCAGCGCCGGGAGCATCGCCATGTCGGCGCGCCCGCTGAGCGCCCTCTCGGTCCGCCGCCACGCGTCGAGCGCGCGGACCACGTCGGTGAGCACGGCCCGCAGGTGCGCCTCCTGGTCGCGGGCGGCGGCCTGCCGCAGCTCCTCGAAGGCCTCCGGGTCCCGCACGGTCGGCCGGGCGTCGAGGACGGCCTGCACGACCGCGGCCCGGGAGTCCTCGACCAGCTCGGCGACCGAGGCGTACGGCGAACCCGCCAGGCCGAGCTTCTGGGTGTTGTCCAGCGAGTCCAGCACGGCCTTGACCGGCGACGGGGTGGTCAGCAGGAGCAGCCGCCGTACGCCCAGGCGGTGCTGGGCCTCCTGCTCGGCCGCCGAGCCGAAGACCCGCAGCCCCACCGTCTCGCCCTCGTCGACCAGGCCCGGGTGGCCGCGGACCTCGTGACCGGCGCGCTTCCAGGTGTTGGACGCCTCGATCGTGTCGAAGGTCCACGAGGTCTGGCCAGTGCGCGTGATCCCGCTGTCGGCCGCGACCTCGGCCATCGCCTGCGCGAACTTGGGGCGCAGCGGCTCCTTGAGCGCCTCGAGGTCCTTGCCCCGGGCCTGCTCGTGCCCGGTGTCGTCGACGACCCGGTAGGTCGGCCGCAGGTGCTCGGGCACCTTGGTCCAGTCCCACGCCTCCCGGGGCACGACGACCCCGGTCGTGGCGCGGAAGTGCCGCTCCAGCGCGTCGAGCAGCGGCTCCTCCCCCGCGGGCACGGCCGCGAGGAACTCGCGCGCCCGGTTGGGCGCCGGCACGAAGTTGACCCGCAGGTTCTTGGGCAGGCTGCGGATCAGGCTGGTGACGAGCTCCTCGCGCAGGCCCGGCACGTTCCAGGAGAAGTCGTCCGCGGCCACCCGGTTCAGGGTCGCGACGGGTACGTCGATGGTGAGGCCGTCGTCCGCGGACCCGGGCTCGAAGTGGTAGCTGATCGGGAACGTGAGGCCCTCCCCGAGGCTCGACTGCCACTCCTGCGGGTAGTCGGTCTCGCGGATCTGCTCGGCCGCGTCGCGGGTGAGCATCGACGGGTCGAAGGTCAGCAGCCCCGGCTGGTCGCGGCGGGTCCGCTTCCACCACTGGTCGAAGTGGACCCCGCTCACCGCCTCCGCGCCCACCCGGGCGTCGTAGAAGTCGAAGAGCGTGTGCTCGTCGACCACGATGTCGCGCCGCCGGGCCCGGTGCTCGAGCTCCTGGGCCTCCTCCAGCAGGGCGAGGTTCCTGGCGTAGAACGCGTGCCTCGTCGACCACTCGCCGTAGACGAGGGCATGCCGGATGAAGAGCTCGCGGGCCAGCTCGGGGTCGACCGTCGCGTAGTTCACGGGCCGGTCGGCGACCAGCGGCACGCCGTACAGCGTGACCCGCTCGAAGGCCATCACCGCGGCGCGCTTCCTGGACCAGTGCGGCTCGGAGTAGGTGCGCTTGACGAGGTGCTTGCCGATGCTCTCGGCCCACTCCGGCTTGATCGCGGCGCACTGCCGCGCCCACAGCCGGCCGGTCTCGACGAGCTCACCGGCCATCACGAACGCGGGCGGCTTGCGGGCGAGCCCGCTGCCGGGGAAGATCGCGAACTTCGCCCCGCGGGCGCCGAGGTACTCCCGCATCGGCCGCCGTCCCCGACCTCCGGGGGTCGAGCCCTCCCGCTCCTCGAGCAGGCCGATGTGCGACAGCAGCCCGGACAGCAGCGCCTGGTGGATGCCGTCGGCGTCCGTAACCACCTGATAGGGCTGTCCGTCGGGCCCGGAGCCGCTCCGCGGCTCGGGCCCGACGGTCAGCCCGACTTCCTTGCACACCTGGCGCAGCTGCGACTCGAAGTCCTGCCACTCCCGCACCCGCAGGTAGTTGAGGAACTCGCGCTTGCACATCCGCCGGAAGGCGCTGGAGCTGAGCTCGCGCTGCTGGTCCTTGAGGTAGCGCCACAGGTTCAGCCAGGTCAGGAAGTCCGACCCCTCGGCCTTGAAGCGCGCGTGCTGCTGGTCGGCCTGCGCCTGCAGCTCGGCCGGGCGTTCCCGCGGGTCCTGCAGCGATAGCGCGGCCGCGATGACCAGCACCTCGCGCAGGCAGCCGAGCCGGTCCGCCTCCAGGATCATCCGCCCGAGCCGGGGGTCGATCGGCAGCCGCGCCAGCCGCCGCCCGACCGAGGTCAGCTGCGGCCCTGCGTTGGTCGAGCCCGTCGGGGCCAGCGCCCCCAGCTCCTCGAGGAGCTGGACGCCGGCCTGGACGTTGCGCTTGTCGGGCGGCTCGACGAACGGGAACCGGCCGACCTGCCCGAGCCCGAGCGAGGTCATCTGGAGGATCACGGAGGCCAGGTTGGTCCGCAGGATCTCGGGGTCGGTGAACGCCGGGCGGGACTCGAAGTCCTCCTCGGAGTAGAGACGTATGGCGATGCCGGCCTCGACGCGGCCGCAGCGGCCGGAGCGCTGGTTGGCCGACGCCTGGCTGATCGGCTCGATCGGGAGGCGCTGGACCTTGGTGCGCACCGAGTAGCGGCTGATCCGCGCGACGCCGGTGTCGACGACGTACCGGATCCCCGGCACGGTCAGCGAGGTCTCGGCCACGTTGGTGGCGAGCACGACCCGCCGACCGGTGTGCGGCGCGAAGACCTTGTGCTGCTCGGCGGCGGAGAGCCGGGAGTAGAGCGGCACGATGTCGAGGGGTACCTTGCGCCGGTCGAGCTTGCCGAGCTCGTGCAGGGCGTCGGCGGTGTCCCGGATCTCCCGCTCGCCGGGCAGGAACACCAGGATGTCGCCGGGACCCTCCGCGGAGAGCTCCGTGACCGCGTCGACGATCGCCTCGGTCTGGTCGCGCACCACGACCTCGCCCTCCCCGTCGATGTCCCCGTCGACGGCAGAGCCCTCCTCGCCGTAGTCGATGAGCGGCCGGTAGCGGATCTCGACGGGGTAGGTGCGCCCGGAGACCTCGATGATCGGGGCGGGCCTCCCGTGCCGGTCGGCGAAGTGCTCGGCGAACCGCTGGGGGTCGATGGTCGCCGAGGTGATGACCAGCTTGAGGTCCGGGCGCCTCGGCAGCAGCCGGCGCAGGTAGCCGAGCAGGAAGTCGATGTTGAGGCTCCGCTCGTGGGCCTCGTCGATGATGATCGTGTCGTACTTCAGATCGGAAGAGCA
>JAOPXF010000321.1 GCA_025965295.1 Nocardioides sp. | reverse complement strand
GGTCATCTCGGCGAGGTTGGCCCCCTTGCCGCCGAGCAGGTCCTTCTTGTCCTTGTTGCCCTGGGCGAAGTCGAAGACGAATGTGCTCACACGCCATCCTTACCCCCTTTTGGTCCCGATGGGCAGGGGCTGGCGTCACCTGCCCGACTCGGTGTACGCCGGCGAGCCGCCCTCCCGGAGCACGGCCAGGGCCGCCTCGATCCGGCGGGCGGTGAAGTCGGCGCAGCGCTCACGCACCTGCTCGACGGTGCAGAACTCGGCGGACCGGATCTCGCGGGGCTGCTTCACGATCGTGTCGGCGATGGTCGCCGGGTGGACGCCTCCGTCGAAGACCAGGCAGACGGCGTCGTCCCAGCCGGACCACGGCGGCAGCCAGTCGGTGAGGAGCAGCGGCCCGGCGGGGATCTCGAGCGCGAGCTCCTCCTGTACCTCGCGGGCGACGGCGAGCTGCGGGGACTCGCCCATCTCGACCACGCCACCGGGAAGGTCCCAGTCCTGCTTGTAGGTGAGCTGGCACAGCAACACCCGGCCGGCTTCGTCGCGGATCAGCATCTGGCTGATCGCGCGCTTGCGGGGAAGGAACGAGTTGAGCAGCGCCCGGAAGGCGGTCGGCTCGCTGAGCGGCGGGTCGTCGACCAGCCGGGCCAGCACGACGTACTCGGTCGTCTCGGCCCGGTCTCCGGTGCCCGGTGTCACCCGGCGGACGCCCTCGCGGCGCAGGCCGGAACGCGTGGCCACCCGCAACGACGCCTCGTTGCCGGGCTCGATCTTGGCCTCGACGCGCGTCAGTCCCAGCCCGCCCTTTCCAGTCTCGGTGCGGGCCCAGTCGGCGAGCATCCGGACCGCGCGGGTGGCATGGCCCCGGCCGCGGTGCCCGGCGTACAGCGTCCAGGAGAGCTCGCCGGTCGAGGCGCCGACGGGGCGCACCTCGCAGCTGCCGACCACGTCTCCGTCGTGCTCGATGACGAAGCCGACGACGCTGCGGTCGGCCCAGCCGGCCCGCCACCGGTCGACCGCGGCCTGGTGCTCCTCGTGGGTCGGGGTGACGCGCGCGAACCCGAACCAGTGCGCGATCAGCTCGTCGTGGCCGGCGACCGCGGGTCCGACGTCGCTGTCGCGCCAGGGGCGCAGGGTCACCTCGCCGTCGGTCAGGGTCGGCTGCTCGGTCACCCGGTCACCCTAGCGAGGAGATGGCGGGCGGCTGTCGTCCGCTTCACCATGCTCAGTGGGTGAGTCTGCGCTTCTCATGGTGAGTTCACCATGAGAAGTGACGCTTCGACTGCTTCACATGATGAAGCGGAGTCACTCGGACCTCGTGCTCGGAGACGACGTCAGTCGGCCTTCCTGAGCATCCGGTTCAGCCGGTCCAGCAGGAGGCGAGGTCGGTCGTAGTCCGACCACACGATCCGGATCATCCGCCTCCCCGTTTCCTCACGGATGGCGTCCTCACGGTGCTTCTCCGCGAACACCACCGACCCGGGATCCTGTCCGGGGCGCAGGAGTCGGGAGTACTTCGTCTGGCCGTCGAACTCGCCGAGCAGCCCATGGTGCGGCCATCCCCAGTCGCAGGTCCCGAGGAGAGTGCCGTCGGCGGCACGCACTTCGAACTGCGGTACGGGCGCGGGCACACCGTGGCGGAAGAAGAACCAGATGCCCCTCGACTCGCCCACGCTCTGGGACCGCGGGTCGGCCATCCGCACGGGGAGGTGCAGGTGCTGGGTGAAGGGCCAGCGCTCCATGATCATGAACTGGTTCATCAGCTCGTCGGGGTGCGCAAGTCCGCAGCGCAGCAGGCTGTCGAAGTGGGCGAGCGCGACCTCGCCGCTGCTGCGGCCCACGGCCTCGATGGCCGCCCGGACCGGCCGCATGACCGGTCGGCCCTCTGACACCGTGATGTCGTCATCGAGCGCCCTGCCGGTGTGGTGAACGACGTCGCCCTCCAGCCGGCCGGCGCCTCCGTCGAGGCGCGTGACGTGAACGCGATCGAGAGGGATGCCCCAGATGTCGAGACCGTGGGCCACCGACGCCGACACATGGCTGAGCACGACGCTGTCTCCGAGCGAATGTACGACGGCGGCCGAGCGCACTCGGTGACGCTCGACGTCGTCCATGGCCGTCCAGAGCACCCCGAGTGTGTAGTAGCCCCTACGGAAGCGGAGCCACAAGCCGCTCCTCGCAGCAGCCGCGATCGCCTTGTCGTCGTAGCCGGCGTCGCGAGCATCGCCGCGGGTGAAGAATCCCTGTGCCACGCACAGGGCAGCCAACATGTCCATGGCGGGATTCCCTCACGTGCCACCCACGCCGTTCCCCGCGTCCGAGCAGACCCGGGGATTAGCGTGGCACGAAGAGGCCCTGTGGATCGCTGGTGGCGTGCCGCAGGCAGCCCGAGGATTGCCAGGTGGCCCCTCGGCTTCACCATGAGAAGTAGGCGAAGCGTCACTTCACATCGTGAGTTCGCCATGAGAAGTGACGCTCCGACCACTTCACATGATGAAGCGGACGCCTCGGGCCCGGGTCACGCCTTGCGGCGCAGCCAGACCGTGGCGAGGGGAGGTACGACGATGTCCGCGTGGGCGGGCTGGCCGGACCACTCACCCTCGACCGCGGTGACCACGCCGAGGTTGCCGACCCCGGAGCCGGTGTACACCGACGCGTCGGTGTTGACGAGCTCCTCCCACTCGCCCGCGGACGGCAGGCCGAGCCGGTAGCCCTCGTGCGGGGTCGCCGCGAAGTTGGCGAGGCAGACCAGGTCGGGGGAGCCGGAGTCGCGCCGGATGAACGAGAAGGTGTTGCGGCCGGCGTCGTTGGCGTCGATCCACTGGAAGCCCGCCGGGTCGCCGTCGCTGGTCCACAGCGCCGGCGTCGAGGTGTACGCCGCGTTGAGGTCGCGCACCAGCGAGTGGACGCCCCGGTGCTCGGGGTGGTCGAGCAGCCACCAGTCCAGCTCGCGGGACTCGGCCCACTCGGACTCCTGGCCGAACTCGATGCCCATGAAGAGCAGCTGCTTGCCGGGGTGCGCCCACATGAAGGCGAGGTAGGCCCGCAGGTTGGCGAGCTGCTGCCACCGGTCGCCCGGCATCTTGCGCAGCAGCGAGCCCTTGCCGTGCACGACCTCGTCGTGGCTCAGCGGGAGCACGAAGTTCTCGGACCACGCGTAGACGAGCGAGAACGTCAGCTCCCCGTGGTGGTAGGCCCGGTGCACGGGCTCGTGGGCCAGGTAGGCGAGCGAGTCGTGCATCCAGCCCATGTTCCACTTGAAGCCGAAGCCCAGTCCGTCGTCGGCGGTCGGTCGGGTGACGCCCGGCCAGGAGGTCGACTCCTCGGCGATCGTGGCGATGCCCGGG